>NZ_JBITDL010000010.1:159031-164514 GCF_044454225.1 Streptomyces sp. NPDC051563 | reverse complement strand
CCTCCCCCGCCCCCCCCCCCCCGCCCGCCCCGCCCGCGCCCCGCCCCCCCCCGCCCCCCCCCCCCCCCCCCCCCCCGCCGCGGGATCCGACAGCGGGTCCGGGAGGAACTCCTCCCCGTTCGCGGCGTCCAGCCAAGGTGACACGCCCTCGGACGCCAACTGCTTCAGCAGCACGACGGCCGCTCCGCTCAACATGCGTCGAACCTAGGGGGAGCAGGTCGGCGCGTGCCACCGAATCCCCGATGCCTTGTCAGGTCCACCGGGAGTCAATGTCGTTGCCCACCCGTGATGCCGGGCGCCGGCCGGGAATGCGGATGAATCGGGTCCGTTTGTCTGGGTCTCTTCCGGTGGAATCACCGATTTCCTCCGCCGGGCAACGGGACCTGACCAAGTGTCCGCCACCTGACGAAGTGGAAGTCCCGTATTGGTGCCCCGTGTTCCCCATTCGCAGACTCATCGGCATCGCCATGTCGGCTGGTTCAGCACTGGGAGGTACCGCGTGCCCGAGATCGCACTCTGGAAATCGCTAAACGCAGGACAACAGCCGGACTGGCCGGACGGGGTGGTCCTCGAAAAGGTCCGTGAAGAGCTTCACGACGCTCCCGCACTGGTCCGCTCCGAGGACGTACGCGTCCTGCGCGCCCTGCTGGCCCGCGTCGCGGCCGGTGAGATCCAGGTCGTCCAGGCGGGGGACTGCGCCGAGGACCCGGACGACGCGACCCGCGGCCCCGTGGCCCGCCGGGCGGCGCTCCTGGACGTGCTCGCCGGCATCATGAAGGCCCGCTCGCACAAGCCCGTCCTGCGCGTGGGCCGGCTCGCGGGGCAGTTCGCCAAGCCGCGCTCGAGCTCCACCGAGGTCATCAACGGCGTCGAGCTGGCCTCGTACCGCGGCCACATGGTCAACAGCCCGGAACCGGACCCCGAACTGCGCCGCCCCGACCCGAAGCGGCTGCTCTCCGGCTACCGCGCGGCGGCCGACGTCATGGAACTGCTCGGCTGGCGCGGCGAGTCGGACCCCTTCGGGGCCGAGGCGCCGGTGTGGACGAGCCACGAGGCCCTGCTCCTCGACTACGAGGGCCCCATGCTCCGCACGGAGCCGGACGGCTCGCAGCTGCTGACCTCGACGCACTGGCCGTGGCTCGGGGAGCGGACCCGCGAGATCGACGGCGCCCACGTCGCCTTCTTCGCCTCGCTGGCCAACCCGGTCGCCACCAAGGTCGGCCCGAAGACCACCCCGGCCCAGCTGCTGGAGCTGTGCGAGCGCCTCGATCCGCGGCGCGAGCCCGGCCGGCTGACGCTGATCTCCCGCATGGGAGCCGGCACCGCGGCCGAAAAGCTGCCCGAGCTGGTCCGGGCGGTGCGCGCGGCCGGATTCCCCGTCATCTGGATGTGCGACCCGATGCACGGCAACACCGTGAGCGCTCCGCACGGAATCAAGACCCGGTTCGTCGAAACGGTCGTCCAGGAGGTCGAGGAATTCCAGAACGCGGTCTCGGACAACGGCGGAATCGCCGGTGGCCTGCATTTGGAGACCACGCCGGACCCCGTGACCGAATGCGTCGCCGACGCGTCCCGCTTCGCGGAATTGGGAGAGAAGTACACCAGCTTCTGCGACCCGCGGCTCAATCCTCAGCAGGCGATGGAAGTCGCCTCCGCCTGGCGCGGCTGAGAGAGGAGTTCACCGATCATGCAAGGGAAAACCGCTCTGGTCACCGGCGCAGCCGGCGGCATCGGAGAGGCGGTGGTGCGTGCGCTGGCATCCCGAGGCGTGCGGGTCGCCGCCGTCGACCGTGATGCCGAACGCCTGAACGTGGCCGTGAAGGTGGCCGTCGAAGACGGGCTGGAGGTCGCCGCGTTCCCCGCCGACGTCACCGTCAGCTCCGATGTGGACAGGCTGGTCGCCGAGATCGAGTCGACCTTCGGGCCGCTCGACTACCTCGTCAACGCGGCCGGAGTGCTGCGGATCGCCGAGGCGCGCGCCCTGACCGACGAGGAGTGGGCGACCACCTTCGCCGTCAACACCACGGGCGTCTTCTTCGTGTCGCGCGCCGTGGTCAACCGCATGGTGCCGCGCCGCCGGGGCGCCATCGTCACGGTGGCCTCCAACGCCGCGGGCACCGCCCGCGCCGAGATGTCCGCCTACGCCGCCTCCAAGGCCGCCGCGACCATGTTCACCAAGTGCCTGGGCCTGGAGATCGCCAAGTACGGCATCCGGGCCAATCTCGTGGCACCCGGCTCCACCGACACCCCGATGCTCACCTCGATGTGGCAGGACGACTCCAGCGCCCAGATCTCGATCAAGGGCAACGCGGAGGCGTACCGGGTCGGGATCCCGCTGGGCAAGCTGGCCCGGCCGCAGGATGTCGCCGACGCCGTCGTGTTCCTGCTCTCCGACATGGCCTCGCACATCACCATGCACGACCTCACGGTGGACGGGGGTGCGGCGCTCGGTGTCTAGCTTCCTTCCCGAAATCAGCCCGTACCCGATGCCCGCCGCCGGAGACCTGCCCACCGGCCCCGTGGACTGGGCGGTCGACCCCGACCGTGCGGTCCTGCTCCTGCACGACATGCAGAAGTTCTTCCTGGCCCCCTTCCCGGCAGGCGAGCAGCCCCTCACCGACCTGGTGGAGCACAGCGCGCAGCTGCGTGACCGCTGTGCCGCCCTGGGCATCCCGGTCGCGTACACCGCGCAGCCCGGCGGCATGCCCCCCGAACAGCGCGGCCTGCTCGCGGACTTCTGGGGTCCCGGCATGACGCCGAGCCCCGAGCACCGGCAGGTCGTGGAGCCGGTGGCGCCCGCTGACGGCGACTGGGTGTTCACCAAGTGGCGCTACAGCGCCTTCCACCACACCGACCTGCTGGAGCGCATGCGGTTCTCCGGCCGCGACCAGCTGATCGTCTGCGGGGTCTACGCCCACGTCGGCGTACTGATGACCACCGTCGAAGCCTTCAGCCACGACATCCAGCCCTTCCTCGTCGGCGACGCCATCGCCGATTTCAGCTGGAAGGACCACCGGATGGCCATGGAGTACGCCGCGGCCCGCGCCGCTCGTGTCGTCGGCACCAAGGCGCTCCTGGAAGAACTCCCGGTGCGCCGGGCGGACGAGTACACCGGGAAGGAGCCGTCATGACGGACGACCTGCTGGGCCGGGTGCTGGCGGACCGCGGTCCCCGCGCCTTCGCGCTCGTGCACCGGCCCGAGACCACCGGGGACGACCGGGTCGACGTGTTCACGGGCGCGATGACCGAGGTGGCGGCCCTGGCCGACATCGAACTCCCCGGCCTCACCGGATCCGGCGCGCGGCAGGACGTACTGACGCTGATTCCGTACCGGCAGATCGCCGAACGCGGCTACGAGGCTCCGGACGACGGTACGCCCCTGCTCGCGATGACCATCGCCGAGCAGGACGCCCTGCCCCTGGCGGAGCTGCTGAGCCGCATCCCGGACGCCCCCGTCCGGCTCGCGGAGGGCGGCGCCTTCGACACGGACGACGCGGCCTACGCGGCGACCGTCCGGCAGGTCATCACCGACGAGATCGGCACGGGTCAGGGCGCGAACTTCGTCATCAAGCGCACCTTCGTCGCCGACATCACCGACTACGGCACCGATGCGGCGCTGACCCTGTTCCGCCGACTCCTGGAGCGGGAGAAGGGCGCGTACTGGACGTTCCTCGTGCACACCGGCGAGCGCACCCTGGTCGGGGCCTCTCCCGAGCGGCACGTGAGCGTCGCGGACGGACGGGCCGTGATGAACCCCATCAGCGGCACCTACCGCTACCCCGACTCGGGTCCCTCCCTCTCCGGCGTCATGGACTTCCTCGCCGACAGTAAGGAGTCCGACGAGCTGTACATGGTCGTCGACGAGGAACTCAAGATGATGGCCCGCATCTGCGACGGGGGCGGCCGCGTCGTCGGCCCGTACCTCAAGGAGATGGCGCGCCTCGCCCACACCGAGTACTTCATCGAGGGCGACACCACCCGCGACCCGCGCGAGATCCTGCACGAGACGCTCTTCGCGCCCACCGTCACCGGATCCCCGCTGGAGAGTGCCGGCCGGGTCATCAAGCGGTACGAGCCCCAGGGCCGCGGCTACTACAGCGGCGTGCTGGCCGTCATCGGCCAGGACGGGCACGGAGCCCGGACCCTGGACTCCGCGATCCTCATCCGCACGGCGGACATCGACACCGCCGGCCGGATGCGGATCGGGGTGGGCGCCACCCTGGTCCGTCACTCCGACCCGCTCTCCGAGGTCGCCGAGACCCGGGCCAAGGCCGCCGGACTGCTGGCGGCCTTCGGCGAGAACGGCCCGGCCCTCTTCGCCGACCACCCCAGCGTGCGTGCCGCGCTGAGCCGCCGCAACGAGGCCGTCTCCGCCTTCTGGCTGGCCGACGATGCCGCCCGGGACCGCCCGGTGGCCGGGCTCGCCGGACGCAAGGTGCTCGTGATCGACGCGGAGGACACCTTCACCGCGATGCTCGACCTGCAACTGCGGTCCGGGGGAGCGGAGGTGACGGTACGCCGGTTCGACGACCCGTACTCCTTCGACCCGTACGACCTCGTGGTCATGGGCCCCGGCCCCGGCGACCCGCAGGACGCCGCCCACCCGAAGATCGCGCACCTGCGGCAGGCCATCGACACCCTGCTGGCCGAGGGCAGGCCGTTCCTCGCGGTCTGCCTGAGCCACCAGGTGCTCAGCGGCCGCCTCGGCCTCGGCCTGCTCCGCAAGGAACACCCCAACCAGGGCGTGCAGCGCCGGATCGACCTGTTCGGGCAGAGCGAACGGGTCGGCTTCTACAACACGTTCGCCGCGCACAGCCTCGAGGACAAGGCCGAGTGCGCCGACAACGGGGTGTTCGAGATCAGCAGGGACCCGGAGACCGGCGAGGTCCACGCCCTGCGCGGCCGGGGATTCCGCTCCATGCAGTTCCACCCCGAATCGGTGCTCACCGAGGACGGCGTGCGCATCGTCGCGGAAGCCCTGTCGGCGCTGCTCGAGGAGCGGGTCGGATGAAGGCCGCCGTGGTGTGGTGGGAGCTGGCCGGTTCGGGGCAGACGATCGAATCGCTGCGCGCGTTCCTGCGGGACGAGGCCGTCGAGCGGTTCGCCGCAGTCGAGGGCCTGCGCCTGAAGTTCTGGATCTCCGACCCGGCCACCGAGCGGTGGGGCGCGGTGCTGCTCTGGGAGTCCGCCGAGGCCGCGGCGGCGCCGCTTCCGGCGCTGGCCGCGCAGCTCATCGGACGCCCGCCCGTGCAGCGCACGCTGTTCGACGTCGAGGCGACCGTCGAGGGCTCGTACGCCCTCCCCGGCCTGTCCGGCCTGGGCCTGGCACTGGAGAGCCCGCCCGGCCGCTGACCGGCCCGACCGCGGCGGGGGGGCCCCCCGCCCCCCCCCGGGGGGCCCCCCCCCGGGGGGGGGGGGCCGCCCCGGGGGCCGGGGGGGGGCCCCCCCGGGGGCCCGCCGCCCCCCCCCCCCCCCCCCCCCGG
>NZ_JBITDL010000010.1:0-159021 GCF_044454225.1 Streptomyces sp. NPDC051563 | reverse complement strand
GTCGGGGGCCCGAACGCCCTCCCGGCCCTGCCCGGCGGGGCCGGGGCTGGGGCGCGCCCGCCCGGCCGCTGACCGGCCCGCCCGCGGCGGGGCGCCCCCGCCCCCCCCCCGGGGCCCCCCGCCGCGGGCTGCGTGACGCGGCCCGGGGCACCTGACGAAGTGCTCCCGGGCTCCTGCGCACGCCCGCTCCCCCCATCGCAGGGTGGCCGTGGGAGCGGTGCATTCCACCCGCTTACGAACATCAGTCAAGCCCTGAGGAGAACCGTGAGGACCCCCGCGAAGAGTGCGCCCGGCAGCTTCGAATGGAGCGAGCTGGACCGGCGCGCCGTGGACGTCGCCCGTGCCCTGGCCGTCGACGCCGTCGAGGCGGCCGGCCACGGCCACCCCGGCACCGCCATGAGCCTGGCCCCGGCCGCGTACCTGCTCTTCCAGAAGCTGCTGCGGCACGATCCCGCGGACCCGGGGTGGGCGGGCCGCGACCGGTTCGTGCTCTCCTGCGGCCACGCCAGCCTGACCCTGTACAACCAGCTGTACCTCTCCGGCTACGGCCTGGAGCTCGACGACATCAAGGCCCTGCGCACCGAGGGCAGTCTGACCCCCGCGCACCCCGAGTACGGGCACACCCCCGGTGTGGAGACCACCACGGGTCCCCTCGGCCAGGGCCTGGCCAACGCGGTGGGCATGGCCATGGCGGCCCGCCGCGAGCGCGGCCTGTTCGACCCGCAGGCCGCTCCCGGCGAGAGCCCCTTCGACCACACCGTGTGGGCCATCGCCTCCGAGGGCGACCTGGAGGAGGGCGTCGCGCACGAGGCCAGCTCGCTCGCCGGGCACCAGAAGCTCGGCAACCTCGTGGTCCTCTACGACGAGAACCGCATCTCCATCGAGGACGACCGGCAGATCGCCCACTCCGAGGACGTGGTGGCCCGCTACCGGGCGTACGGCTGGCACGTCCAGGAGGTCGACTGGACCGCGACCGGTTCCTACGTGGAGGACGTGCCCGCGTTGCACGCCGCGCTGTACGCCGCCCGCGAGACCACCGACCGGCCCTCGCTCGTCTCGCTGCGCACGATCATCGGCTGGCCCTCGCCGGGCAAGCAGAACAGCGGCGGCATCCACGGCGCCGCGCTGGGCGCGCAGGAGGTCGCGGCCACCAAGGAGGCGATGGGCCTGGACCCCGAACTGCGCTTCCACGTACCGGCGGAGGTCCTCGCCCACGCCCGTCAGGTGGGCGAGCGGGCCCGCCTGGAGCGCGCGGAGTGGGACAAGCGCGAGCAGGACTGGCGCGCCGGCTCCCCCGAGCGGGCCGCCCTGTTCGACCGGATCTCCACGCGCGAACTCCCCGAGGGCTGGGCGACCGCCCTCCCCGTCTTCGAACCGGGCCAGGCGGTCGCCACCCGCAAGGCGTCCGGTGAGGTGCTGAACGCGCTGGCCTCCGTCCTGCCCGAACTGTGGGGCGGATCGGCGGACCTGGCGGAGTCGAACCTCACGACGATGAAGGGGGAGCCCTCCTTCGTCCCCGAGGAGCTGTCGACCGAGGCGTACTCGGGGCACCGGTACGGGCGGACCCTGCACTTCGGCATCCGCGAGCACGCCATGGGCGCCATCCTCAACGGGATCGCCCTGCACGGCGGGACCCGGCCCTACGGCGGTACCTTCCTGGTCTTCTCGGACTACATGCGCCCGGCCGTGCGCCTCGCGGCCATGATGAAGCTGCCCGTCACCTACGTCTGGACCCACGACTCCATCGGGCTCGGCGAGGACGGCCCCACCCACCAGCCCGTCGAACACCTCTGGTCCCTGCGGCTGATCCCCGGTCTGGACGTGGTCCGGCCCGCCGACGCCAACGAGACCGTCGTCGCCTGGGCCTCCGTACTGCGGCGCACCGACCGACCCGCCGGGCTGTGCCTGTCCCGGCAGAACCTGCCCGTCCTGGACCGCTCGCCCGAGTCGGACATCGAGTCCGCCGAGGGCGCCGCGCGCGGCGGCTACATCCTGGCGGAAGCCGCGGGCGGCATCCCCGAAGCCCTGCTGCTCGCCACCGGCAGCGAGGTGCACATCGCCCTCGACGCCCGGCGCATCCTCCAGCGCGACGGCATCCCCACCCGCGTGGTGTCCCTGCCCTGCCTGGAATGGTTCGGCGAGCAGAGCCAGGAGTACCGGGACCAGGTGCTGCCGCCGCAGGTACGGGCCCGGGTCTCGGTCGAGGCCGGATCCGCGCTCGGCTGGTACGCGCTGGTCGGCGACGCCGGACAGGCCGTGGGCCTCGACGAGTTCGGCGCCTCGGCCCCCTTCCAGGCGCTGTACGAGCAGTACGGTCTGACCGCCGAGCGCGTGGCGGCCGCCGCCCGCGCCGGCGTCGCCCGGGCCGGGGGCCGGTCGTGACCACGGTCCCCGCTCCGCTGACCGCCCGGGTCCCCGGCTCCAAGAGCATCACCAACCGGGCCCTGCTGCTGGCCGCCGCCGCCCACGGCGTGACGCGGCTGCACGCACCGCTGATCAGCGAGGACACCCTCGCCTTCCGCACCGCCCTCACCGACCTCGGCATCCGGGTCTCGGGCACGGACGAGTGCTGGGAGGTCACCGGCCGGGGCGACGGGCCCGTCGGCGACGCCCGCGTGTGGTGCGCCGACGCGGGCACCGCCGCCCGCTTCCTGCCGCCCTTCGCGGCGGCCGGCCGGGGCACCTTCGTCTTCGACGGTACCGAGCAGCTCCGGGCCCGCCCGCTGCGTCCGCTCGTCGACGCCCTCACCGGGCTCGGTGCCGAACTGGACACCGTCTCCGGGGGCGTCCTGCCGCTGACCGTCCGCGCGAACGGCCTGGCCGGCGGGGAGATCACCCTCGACTCCTCCTTCAGCAGCCAGTACCTCACCGGGCTGCTGCTGTCGGCCCCACTGATGCGCGCACCGCTGACCGTACGGGCCGAGGGCCTGGTCAGCCGTCCGTACATCGAGATGACCCGGTCGCTGATGCACCACTTCGGGGCCCGTACCCGGCAGGACGGGGAGGGCGCCATCCGGGTGCTGCCCGGCGGGTACACCGCGGCGGAACTGGGCATCGAACCGGACGCGTCCACCGCCTCGTACGTCTTCGCGGCGGCCGCCGTGACCGGGGGCAGCGTCACCGTGCCCGGTCTGGGCACCGGCAGCACCCAGGGCGACCTCGGCTTCGTCGAGGTCCTGCGGCGCACGGGTGCCCACGTGGAGACCACCGCGTCCGCGACCACCGTGACCGGACGCGCGGGCGGCGCCCTCACCGGCGGCTTCGACGTGGACATGGGCGATATCTCGGACACCTTCATGACGCTCGCGGCCATCGCCCCGCTCGCCGACGCCCCGATCACGATCCGCGGCATCGGGCACGCCCGGCTCAAGGAGTCCGACCGGATCGAGGCGGTCGCCCGCAACCTCCGGGCCTGCGGGATCCGCACCGAGCAGGGCCCGGACCGGATCACCGTCCACCCCGGCCGGCCGGCCGGCGCGCGGATCGCCTGCTACCGCGACCACCGGATCGCCATGGCCTTCTCCGTCCTCGGACTGCGCGTCCGCGGCATCACCCTCGACGACCCGGCCTGCGTCGGCAAGACCTTCCCCGGCTTCCACGAGGAATTGCGCCGCCTCTTCCCCGACCACACGACACCGCAAGGGATCTGAACCACCATGGCGAACGTACTCATCGCGGGCGGAGGCATCGGCGGACTGGCCGCGGCGCTCGGCCTCGCGGGCCGCGGCCACCGCGTGACCGTTCTGGAGCGCCGGGACACCTTCACCGAACTCGGCGCCGGCATCCAGCTCGGCCCCAACGCCTTTCACGCGCTCGACCTGCTCGGCGTGGGAGGGCGGGTCCGGGACCGGGCCGTCTACATCGACGAACTGCGCTTCATGGACGGCACCACCGACGAGCGGGTCGCCTCGATGCCGCTGACCGGTGACTACCGGGAGCGGTTCGGCAACCCGTACGCCGTGGTGCAGCGATCCGACCTGTACGAGCCGCTGCTGGAGGGCTGCCGCAGCCACCCGCTGATCGAACTGCGCGGCGGCAGCGCGGTCGTCGCGTACGAACAGGGCGGCCGGGGCGAGGTGACCGCCGTCCTCGCCACCGGCGAGCGGCTCACCGGCGCGGCCCTGATCGGCGCCGACGGCATCCGCTCGGCGGTCCGCCGACAGCTGGTCGGCGACGGGGACCCGCGGGTCTCCGGGCACACGATCTACCGCTCGGTGATCCCCATGGAGCAGGTCCCCGAGGAACTGCGGTGGAACACCGTGACCCTGTGGGCGGGCCCCAAGTGGCACTTCGTCCACTACCCGATCGGCGGCGGCGCCTTCCTCAACCTGGCGGCGACCCGCGACGACGCCGCCGAGGTGGCCGTCGTCGGGCAGCCCACCGCACGCGAGCACGTGCTGAACGAGTTCCCCGAACTGGGCGACACCGCACGGCGGCTGCTGGAGCTCGGCCGGGACTGGAAGGCGTGGGTGCTGTGCGACCGCGACCCGGTCGACACCTGGACCGACGGACGCGTGGCCCTGCTCGGCGACGCGGCCCACCCGATGCTCCAGTACGCCGCCCAGGGGGCCTGCCAGGCGCTGGAGGACGCGGTGGTCATCGCCGAGTCCCTGGACTGCCCCGAGGAGGACTTCGTGCAGCGCCTCGAGAAGTACAGCGCGGCACGCCGGGAGCGTACGGCCCGGACCCAGCTGGTCGCCCGCGAGATGGGCCGCCGGCTCTACCACCCGGTGGGCGAGGGGGCGCGCGAGCGCAACGCGATGCTCGCCGCCCTCTCCGCCGACGACATGTACGACGAGGTCGCCTGGCTCCACGGGGCGGACCTGCGGTGAGGAGGCTGCGCCGGATGACGGCGCGGGCGCGGCGCACGGTGTTCCGGTATCTGGACCAGCTGCCCGCCACGCCGTCCGCACCGGGCGGCCGCCCGCCGCTCTCGCCGTAGGCGGCGGCACGCCGACGAGTGACCGGGGCCCGTGGTCCCAGGCGGCCGTCTGTCCCAGGGACAGGACCGGCCCCCTGGGACCACGGGCCCTTCGCGCGCTGTCCGTCGAGGACCGCGTGCCGGCGGGCGCAGCACGCCGGGAGCCCGGGGGAGGATCCCCCGGGCTCCCGGCATGCTCAGTGCTCAGTGCTCAGTGCTCAGTGCTCAGTGCGTCAGGCTCGGGCCGACCGTCGCGTCGACGATGGTGCGCAGCGAGACCGCGAAGAGCCGGGAGAGGCCGGGCAGGAAATCGGGATCCGACTGCGCCTTCCTCTCGGCTTCGTCGGTGAGCGTCACGCGCAGCGTGAAGGTGAGCTCGCCGTCCTTACCCTCACCGACCTCGTTGACGATCTCCGTGATGTCGGGGTCGTCCGAGGTCACGAAGGTCATGCGCATGAGGGACTTCTCGTACCAGACGCGCTCACGGGCGGTGCCGCGGTCGCTGTAGGCGATCTCGCGCAGCATGCCGTCCGGATACCGTTCCAGCACCTCACAGCCCACGATGTACGGCACGTACGAGGAGGGGTCCTCGGCCTTGTGCTCCATGCTCCGCCAGACCTCCTCGCGGTCGAGGCGGACGGGAGCGGTGGCGCCGGCGGGGCGCAGGGGGACGGTCCAGCTGAAGTGGGTCATCGGATCTCCTGGAAGGACGGGGGTACGCGCCGGCCCGGTGCCCGCGGCTTTCGCCACGGGCACCGGGCCGGCGGGGTCGGGTCAGGCGCTGGCGCCGCCGTCGGCCACCAGGTCGTGGCCGACGACGAAGCTGGCCTCGTCGGAGGCGAGCCAGACGACGGCGGCGACGATCTCCTCGGTCTCGGCCAGGCGGCCGATCGGGATGCCGCCCGTCAGGCGGGCGTTGCGGTCCTCGTCCGTCTCGCCCGGCATGAAGGTCATCTGCGTCTTGGAGGCACCGGGGCTGACCGCGTTGATGCGGATGCCGTCCTTGATGTGGTCCAGGGCGGCGGCGCGGGTCAGGTTGCTCACCGCGGCCTTGGACGCGACGTACGGGGCGACGCCCGGGTAGCGCACGTGGTCACCGATGTTGGAACCGGCGTTGATGATCGCACCGCCGCCGTTGGCGCGCATGTGGTTGATCTCGTGCTTCATCGAGTGCGCGACACCGGTCAGGTTGATCGCGATGACCGCGTCCCAGGTGCTGTCGTCGGTGTCGCCGAACGGCGCCGGCGCGGGGAAGATGCCCGCGTTGTTGTGGGCGATGTGCAGCCCGCCGTGGCGCGCGACGACCGTGTCGACCATGGCCTTGACGGAGGCCGAGTCGGTGACGTCGACGGTGATCGCGCTCGCCTTGCCGCCTTCCGCCTCGATCAGCTTGACCGTCTCCTCCGCGCTGGACGGGTTGAGGTCGGCGACGGCGACGGTGGCACCCCGGGCGGCGAACGCGAGGGCGCTGGTGCGCCCGATGCCCGAACCGGCGCCGGTGACCAGTGCGACCTTGCCGTCGAAACGTGCGGTCATGGGAAATCTCCTTGAATGGTGGTGGATCGGATCCGGACCGTCGCGTCAGTGGGTGCGCGACGGAAGGTTCGAGGGGGCCGCCGCCGCGAGGGCGACGGCCGGGCTGCGCGGCGGATCAGGAGGGCAGCTGAATGGACTGCGAGTTCCGGAAGACGTTCTTCGGGTCGTACTTCGCCTTGGCCCGCTGCAGACGCGGGTAGTTGCCCTTGTAGTAGAGGGTCGACCAGGGCACGCCCGACTTGTTCACCTGCGGGTCGATGATGTCCGTGTCCGGGTAATTGATGTAGCAGCCGTCGGTCTGCGCGGACGGCACCGGGTAACCACCGGTGGCGGAGAACACCTCGGTGTAGATGTCACGGCACCAGCCGATGTGCTGGGCATCCTCGGCCGAGTCCGACCAGAAGGTCTCGAAGAGCACCTTGAAGGCCGAGTCGCGCTGGGCGGAGGCGGTGGCGTCCGAGGCGACGGTGTTGATCTGGCCGCCGTAGGAGAGCAGCACCATGAGCGCCTGCGTGTTGGCGTAGTCCGCGCGCGTCAGGTGCGTGTACATCGAGGAGACCTGGGCGTCGGTGAAGTTCTTCTTCATGTAGCCCGACTTGTACTCGCCCCGCAGGGTGGGGTTGGTGAGCGTCGGGTTGCTGGTGCCCAGCAGACGCACCGCGGTGAACCAGGGGATCCGGGTCGGGTGGTAGAGGTCCGGCATGGCGGCGTGCTCGCCGATCGGCTCGTTCACCGGCTGGACGGAGGCCTCCACGCCGTCGGTGAGGGCCGCCAGGTAGTCCTGGAGGAGCTTCTCCGCATTCGCGACGGTGCCGTCCACGACCGTCAGGAGCCCGATGTTCCCGTTGGCCTTGTGGTTGGCGAGCATGAAGCTGCACAGGGCGTTGTTCGGGGACGACGCCGAGTTGTTCTGCTCGTGCCACGCACCGTAGTTCTTGATCAGACGGGTGAAGCCGGCCTTGTCGAGCTGGCTCCACGGGATCGCCACGGCGTTGACCAGCATGGTCTTCGGCGGCTTGGGAAGCAGCGCCGAGGGGTTGGTGCCGGTGGCCCCCTGGGAGCGGAACCAGTAGCGGGTGATGACGCCGAAGTTGCCGCCGCCACCACCGGTGTGGGCCCACCACAGTTCCCGGTTGGGGTCGTTGGCCTCGCGGGTGGCTATCTGCGCACGGGCGACGCCGTCGGAACCGACGGTGACGACCTCCACCGCGTACAGGTGGTCGACGATCAGGCCCAGCTTGCGCGACAGCAGACCGTAGCCACCGCCGCTGACGTGTCCGCCGACGCCGACGGAGAAGCACATGCCGCCGGGCAGGGTCACGCCGTACACCTTGAACAGCGTCTCGTAGACCTCGGTCAGCGTGGCGCCGGCCTCGACCGCGAAGGCGTTGTGCGCCTTGTCGAAGTAGATCTTGCTCATCTCGGTCATGTTGATCACGGCCTTGACGGCCGGGTTGTGCACGAAGTCCGTGTAGCAGTGGCCACCGCCCTGCACCGAGATGCGCTTGCCCGCGTTGTACGCGTCCTGGACCGCGGTGACGACCTGCGCGGTCGTGGAGACGACGCGGATGTAGTCAGGACTGCTCACCCAGCGCTGGTTCATGCCGCTGATCAGCTCGGGGTAGCGGATGTCGTCCGGCTTGATCGTCACCGTGTTGAATCCGGTGTCCGTCGCGGCTTCCGCCGCCGAAGCGCGCGAAGGGGCCAGGGCGCCGGAGGCGGCGGTGATTCCGGTGCCCGCCACAATGGCAGCCGCACCACCGGTGAGAATATTGCGTCGCCTGACAGATCTCAAAGCATTTCCTTCGGCAAAGAGGGGCGGTCCCCGAGGACGGGGTGATGTCATCGGCAAAGGGGGCGGGCCGCGGTACGCATTTCCGGCCTCGTGCGAGAGCGGTCTCGAAGGCGGAGAACAACCGGCTGCCCGGGCCTATTTTCGGTCGGCTCCTCGTGATGTCCCAGGGCGCGGGCCTGACTCTGTCAAGTTGTCCGCGAGCGGGCCCGGAGCACATCTGACGAAGTAATCCGGGGCGGATAGGTGCCAGGACGGAAGGGACACAGGATTTCTGCGCATATCCGTGCTCACGAAAAGAGGTGCCCGATGTTCGCCGGAACCGATCAGGCTTCACCGCCCGCGGTGCGAGGGCGGCGGGACGCCGTCCCACCGCGTTCCGCTCCCGCCTTCGCGCTGCTCGCCGCCGTCCAGGTGGTGCTGATCCTGGCCATCACGATGCTGTCGGTGGCCCTGCCCCGGATCCAGCACGAGCTGGGGCTCTCGCCCGCCGAACTCACCCTGGTGAGCGCGACGTACGGGCTCTCCTTCAGCGGGCTGCTGCTGCTCGGCGGCCGGGCCGCCGACCTCTACGGACAGCGGCGCACGTTCCTGTGGGGCACCGGCGTCTTCGCGGTGGCCTCCGTCGCGGCCGGACTCGCCCCGGACACCGTCACCCTGCTGGCCGGCCGCTTCGCCCAGGGCGTCGGGGCGGCGTTCGCCGCCCCGGCGGCCATGGCCCTGGCCGGCTCCCTGTTCCCCGAACCGGCGCGCCGGGGCCGGGCGATGGCGGTGTGGGGAGGGCTCGCACCACTGGGCGCCACGCTGGGAACACTCGCTTCGGGGGCCTTGACCACCTGGATCTCCTGGCGGTGGACGTTCGCCGTGCCCGCGGTCGTGGCCGCGGCGGCGGTCCTCGTCGCGCCGCGCCTGCTGCCACGCTCCCAGGCGGCGGCGACCGGGCGGGTCGACGTGGTGGGCGCGGTGCTCGCCACCGCCGGCCTGTCCGTGCTGAGCTACGGCCTCGTGCACGCCGCGGAAGCACCGTGGACCTCCGCGACCGTCACCGTGCCCGGCATCGCCGGCATCCTGCTGCTGGCCGGCTTCCTGGTCGTCGAACGCCGGGCCGCCGACCCGCTCCTGCCCCTGGGATTCCTCGCCTCGGGGCCCCGCGCCGGTGCACTGATCGCCGTCCTCGTCGGCTCGGCGGGCATCGCCACCATGTTCTTCCTGCTGTCGCTCCACTTCCAGCAGATCAGCGGCCTCTCCCCCCTGCTGACCTCGGCCGCCTTCCTGCCCTTCAGCGCCGTCCTGGTCGCCACGGGCATGCTCGCCGCGCGGCTGGTCAAGCGCTTCGGCCCCCGGACCGCGGTGACGGCGGGGCTGCTCATCGCCGCGGCGGGCCTGCTCCTGCTGGGCCGGACCACCGCGGACAGCCCCTACGCGGGGGCCCTGCTGGGTGGCCTGCTGCTGTTCCCCGCCGGTATCTCCCTGGTCTTCTCGGGAGCCACCGTCGCGGTCGTGGAGAACGTCCCCGACGACCGCGCCGGTCTGGCGGGCGGTCTGGTCAACACCGCGCTGGAGACCGGGCCCACGGTCGGCCTGGCGATCCTGGTCTCCCTCGCGGCTTCGCACACGGGAGCCACGTCCGGCCTGGACGAGGCGGCCCGGGCAGGTGCCACGGCCGGCGGCTACGCCTTCGCGTTCAACAGCGCGGCGGCCGGCTTCGCGGTGTGCGCACTGCTCACCGCGGTGACCCTGCGGACCCGGACCTCGGGGGACTGACGGGGGCGTCGAGCGGCGGCGGACGCCTACGGCGTGCCGAACCAGCGCAGCAGCGCGCGTTCGAGAGCGGCGGTGTCCGCCGCCCCGCCCCCGGCGCTCCAGGCCGCGTACCCGTCGGGACGCAGCAGCACGGCCTCGGCGAGCAGCTCCCCGTCCTGCGGCACCGCGCTGACCACGTCCACCCTCTCCTTCCACGGACCGGCCGTGTCACAGAGGTCGGTCCGCCCGGCCAGGTCCAGCAGGACGCCCCGCCCGGTGTGGAGCAGCGAGGCCAGCGCGACCGTGCCGTGCGGCGTCCTGAGCACCGTGTCGTGGACGAAGCGTCCGGCCACCGGGTCGTGCGGCAGCCCGACGTCGTAGTGGGTGCGCGTGCCGCTGACCAGGCCCGCCAGGTACTCGTTGACCTCGTCCATCCGCATCAGTTCACCGAACAGCTGCCGCAGCGAGTCCACCGAAGGGTCCGGGTTCATCAGCGCCACCTGGGCCCGGACGTTGTACTGCACCTCGGCGGCGACCGGATGGCGCTCGGTGCCGTACGTGTCCAGCAGACCGGGCGGCGCCCACCCCCGTACCTCGGCCGCCAGCTTCCAGCCGAGGTTGACCGCGTCCTGCAGGCCGGTGTTGAGTCCCTGCCCGCCGGCCGGGAAGTGGACATGGGCGGCGTCGCCCGCGACGAGTATCCGGCCGGCACGGTACCGCTCGGCCTGCAGTCCGGCATCGCTGAACCGGCTCAGCCACCGCGGCGAGTCCATCAGCACCCGGCCGCCCGTGATCCGCTCGGCCTCCCCCCGCAGTTCCGCCAGGGTGACCGGGGAGTGCCGGTCGGGGTGCGGACCGCGGAAGTCGTACGTCCCGACCCGGCTGTGACCGTACGGATCGACCCAGAAGATGGTCCAGCCGCGCTCGGTGCGCTGCCAGCCGGCCGGTACCTTGTGCGGCTCGCCCAGCACCACCTCGCCCATCAGGCAGGACATGGTGGGCATCGACCCGGTGAAGGGGATGCCCGCCTGCTTGCGCACCGCACTGCGGGCGCCGTCGCAGCCGACCACCCACCCCGCATGCAGTACCGACTCGCCGTCGCCTTCGGCCACCGTCACCCGCACCCGGTCGCCGAGGTCCTCGACCCCGACGACCTCGCGGCCCCGCTCCACCCGGGCGCCGAGGCGCTCGGCGCGGTCGGCGAACACGGCCTCCGCGTACGCCTGCGGACTGCCGACCAGGGCGGGGAACTCCTCGACCACGGGAGCCAGGTCCAGGTCGAACAGCCCGCCGAAGTGGAAGGGCACCCGCTGCTGGGGCCGCCGTCCCGCCGCGTGCGGTCCCGGCTGCACGGCCCGCAGGAGGCCGCGCCGCTCGAGGGTCTGCGCGGTACGCGCGTGCAGGGTGCCGGCCTTGGACTCCCCGGTCGGTGCCGGGAGTTTCTCCAGAACGGTCGTACGCACTCCGTGCTGCGCGAGTTCACCGGCGAGCAGCATGCCCACCGGTCCTCCGCCGACGATGACGACATCGATATCCAAGGCCATGGCCCACGCATCCTTTCCTCGGGGCCTGTCCCCGTCCGCGAGGACGTAAGCCCCTCGAAACATGCGACCGGTCAAGAGGCCCTGGCAATTCCGGAAAGCACACTTCGTCAGATCTGGTCTCCGGCAGCGGCCCACCGGGGACCTGAAGAAGTCCCGGTCACCTGACGAAGTGAACCGCCGTCCGTGGACCGGGCATTTCGGTGGACCCGACACTCTGGGAAGTCGGCCAAGGACACCTGGTCACCTGGTCACCGCTTACCGAGAGGAACCGATCACCTATGTGCGGCCTTGCCGGATGGGTTAGCTTTCAGCGCGATCTGACGGCGCACACCGAAATCGCGTCGGCCATGACGGGCACCATGGAGTGCCGCGGCCCGGACGCGGGTGGCCTGTGGACCTCGCCCCGAGCGATCCTCGGGCACCGCCGACTGGCGATCATCGACCTCGAGGGCGGCCGGCAGCCGATGGCCGCCGCCGAGAACGACGACACGCAGCCCGTGATCACGTACACCGGCGAGGTCTACAACTTCCAGGAGCTGCGCGAGGAACTGCGCGGACTCGGCCACGAGTTCCGCACCTCCAGCGACACCGAGGTCGTCCTGCGCTCCTACCTGCAGTGGGGCGCCGGCTTCGCGGAGCGCCTCAACGGCATCTACGCCTTCGCCATCTGGGACCCGCGCACCGAGGAACTGCTCCTCATCCGCGACCGGATGGGCGTCAAGCCGCTCTACTACTACCCGACGGCCGACGGGGTCCTCTTCGGCTCCGAGCCGAAGGCGATCCTCGCGCACGACGACGCCGAGGCCGTGGTCGATGCCGACGGCCTCAAGGAGATCTTCTCCATCGTCAAGACCCCCGGGCACGCCGTCTACAAGGGCATGCACGAGGTCCTTCCCGCCACGATCCTGCGCTTCACCCGCGAGGGCCGCACCGAGACCAGGTACTGGCAGCTCGAGGCGAAGCCGCACACCGACGACCTCGAGACGACGATCGGCACCGTCCGCGACCTCCTCGAGGACATCGTGGAGCGCCAGCTCGTCGCCGACGTCACCGTGGGCACCCTGCTCTCCGGCGGCCTGGACTCCAGCGCGGTCACCGCGCTCGCCGCCAAGGCCCTCACCAAGCAGGGCGTCACCGACCCCATCCGCGCCTTCTCCGTGGACTTCGTCGGCCACGACGAGCGCTTCGAGGCCAACGTGCAGTGGGCCGACCCCGACACCCCGTACGCGGTCGAGGTCGCCGAGCTGGTCGGCGCGGAGCACATCATCGTCGAGCTCTCCAACGAGGACATCCTCGACCCGGAGGTGCGCAGCACCGTCCTGCGCGCCCAGGACCTGCCGGTCTCCACCGGCGACATGGAGTACTCCCTGCTCATCCTGTGCCGGGCGCTGAAGGAGCAGATGACCGTCGCGCTCTCCGGCGAGGCGGCCGACGAGCTCTTCGGCGGCTACACCTGGTTCCACGACAAGGAGGCCGTCGAGTCGGGCAGCTTCCCCTGGCACCACCCCTTCGAGCAGGCCGGCGGCATCGGCGCCCTGCGCACGGTCGGCCTGTGGGACAAGCTCGGCCTCACCGAGTACGTCAAGGAGCGCTACACCGAGGCCCTGGACGAGGTCCCCCGCCTGGACGGCGAGACCGGTCTCGAGGCGCGGATGCGCGAGGTCACCTACCTCAACCTGACCCGCTGGGAGAACTTCCTGCTGGACCGCAAGGACCGCATCAGCATGGCGGTCAGCCTCGAGGTCCGCGTTCCGTTCACCGACCACCGCCTCGTCGAGTACGTCTACAACACCCCGTGGGCGATGAAGACCTTCGACGGCCGCGAGAAGAGCCTGCTGCGCGCCTCCATGCGGGGCCTGCTGCCGGACTCGGTCCTCGACCGCAAGAAGAACCCGTACCCCTCCACCCAGGACCGCAAGTACGAACTGGCCCTGCGCGAGCAGGTCGAGGGGATCCTCACCGAGGGCGCCCCGGTCTTCCAGCTGGTCTCCGAGGCGGACATCCGCAAGCTCCTCGACGTGCCGGAGGGCTCCTACGGCGTCGGTGGCCCGTGGAGCGCCCGCGCCGTGCTGGAGCGGCTCATCGAGTTCAACACCTGGGTCACCGAGTACGACGTCCGCGTCGAGCTCTGAGCGACGTCCGCCCGGCCGCCCGGCGGCGGCCGGGCGGACGTGCCGCCGACGAACTGATCGACACGACTCACCGAGAAGGCTAGAGGAAGAGGGGCTTGGACGATGTCCGCACGATTCGCTGGAAGGGTTGTCCTGGTCGCCGGAGCGGGTACCGGCGTCTGCCGGGCGACGGCCGTCGCGTTCGCCCGGGAGGGTGCCACCGTGATGGTGGCGGGACCGGACCCGGACGAGCTGGCGGGCACGGTCAAGCTGATCCGTGACGCGGGCGGGGCGGCCGACTCCGTCACGGCGGACCTGACGCGGGGCGGCTCCGACGCGGCCGTTCGGATGGTGGCGGCGACGGTGGAGCGGTACGGGGCCCTGGACATCGCGTTCAACAACGCGACCGTCACCGGACCGAACCGGCACGTGGCCGACATCCAGGAGGCGGACTGGGCGCAGACCCTCGCCGGGAACCTCACCGGGGTGTGGATGGCGATGAAGCACGAGCTCGCCCACATGGAGGCGCGGGGCGCCGGGGTGATCGTCAACACCTCCTGCGACATGGCGGCCACCGGCCGGCTCGTCGGCATGGGCGCCTACGCCGCTTCGAAGGCGGCGCTGAGCGCGCTGACGCGTACCGCCGCTCACGAGTACATCGCCAAGGGCATCCGGATCAACGCGATCAGTCCGGGGCCGGCGCACGGGGCGAAGCCCGGCGAGACCGGCGGCGCCACCGCCGAGGAGGTCGCCGAGACGGTGGTGTGGCTCTGTTCCGACGAGGCCTCCTTCGTCGTCGGCCACGACATGGTGCTCGACAAGAAGACCGTGGTCTGAGTCCGCGGCGAGCCGGAACGTCTCTTCCCGCCGGTGCGGGGCACGAGTCCGGAATTTCTACGAGGAGAGGTGCGAAAGTGCTGAGCAGGCTGCGCTGGCTGACCGCGGGCGAGTCCCACGGACCCGCGCTGGTGGCCACCCTGGAGGGGCTTCCGGCAGGCGTTCCGGTCGACACCGCGACGGTCGCGGAACATCTGGCCCGGCGGCGGCTCGGGCACGGGCGCGGTGCCCGGATGAAGTTCGAGCAGGACGAGGTGACCCTTCTGGGCGGAGTCCGCCACGGCCTGTCCCAGGGCTCCCCCGTCGCGGTCATGATCGGCAACAGCGAGTGGCCCAAGTGGGAGACCGTGATGTCGGCCGATCCGGTCGACCCCTCGCTGCTCAAGGAGACCGGCCGCAACGCGGCGCTGACCCGCCCGCGCCCCGGCCACGCCGACCTCGCGGGCATGCAGAAGTACGGCTTCTCCGAGGCGCGGCCGATCCTGGAGCGTGCCAGCGCCCGGGAGACCGCCGCCCGGGTGGCCCTCGGCGCGATCGCCCGCTCCTTCATCAAGGAGGTCGCCGGCATCGAGATCGTCTCCCACGTGGTGGAACTGGGCGCCGCCAAGGCCCCGTACGGGGTCCACCCGGTCCCCGCCGACGTGGCCGCCCTGGACGCGGACCCGGTGCGCTGCCTCGACGCCGACGCCTCGAAGGCGATGGTCGCGGAGATCGAGCAGGCCCACACCGACGGCGACACCCTGGGCGGCGTGGTCGAGGTCCTCGCGTACGGGGTGCCCGTCGGCCTCGGCTCGCACGTGCACTGGGACCGCCGCCTCGACGCGCGCCTCGCGGCCGCGCTCATGGGCATCCAGGCCATCAAGGGCGTCGAGGTCGGCGACGGCTTCGACCTGGCCCGCGTACCCGGATCGAAGGCCCACGACGAGATCGTGTCCACCGACGCCGGCCTCCGCCGCACCTCCGGCCGCTCCGGCGGTACCGAGGGCGGGCTCACCACCGGCGAACTGCTGCGCGTACGGGCTGCGATGAAGCCCATCGCGACGGTGCCGCGCGCCCTGGCCACGGTCGACGTGGCCACCGGCGAGGCCGCCGCCGCGCACCATCAGCGTTCCGACGTCTGTGCGGTGCCCGCCGCGGGCATCGTCGCCGAGGCCATGGTGGCGCTGGTCCTCGCGGACGCCGTCCTCGAGAAGTTCGGCGGCGACTCGGTCACCGAGACCCGCCGCAACGTCCGGTCCTACCTCGACCACCTGCACATCCGGTGACCGGCCACCGCACGCCCGGGACCGGGCAGCCCGTGACACGGATCCGGGTGGGCGCGAGCGCCGGCACCGATCCGTACGAAGTCCTCGTCGGGCGGGGGCTCCTGGCGGGTCCGGCCGGGCTGCACCGGCTGATCGGGCCCCTCGCCCGCAGGGTCGCCGTGATCCACCCCGAGGCGCTGACCGCCACCGCCGAGGCGCTGCGCGCCCGGGCCGGGGAACTCGGCTACGAGACCCTCGCCCTCCGGGTCCCGGAGGCGGAGGCGGCCAAGACCGCCGGGGTGGCTGCCGACTGCTGGCAGGCGCTGGGCCGGGCCGGGTTCACCCGGACCGACGTGGTGATCGGGGTCGGCGGCGGAGCCACCACCGACCTCGCGGGCTTCGTCGCGGCCTCCTGGCTGCGCGGGGTGCGCTGGATCGCCGTGCCGACCACCCTGCTGGCGATGGTGGACGCGGCCGTCGGCGGCAAGACCGGCATCAACACCGCCGAGGGCAAGAACCTCGTCGGCGCCTTCCACCCGCCGGCCGGGGTGCTCTGCGACCTGGCGGCGCTCGACTCGCTGCCCGTCGCGGACTACATCAGCGGCCTCGCCGAGATCATCAAGGCCGGATTCATCTCCGACCCGGAGATCCTCGACCTGATCGAGGCGGACCCCGAGGCGGCGCGCACGCCCGCCGGACCGCACACCGCCGAGCTGGTCCGCCGCTCCATCCAGGTCAAGGCCGACGTGGTGGCCGGAGATCTCAAGGAGGCCGGCCCGCGGGAGTTCCTCAACTACGGGCACACCCTCGCGCACGCCATCGAGAAGAACGAGCGCTACACCTGGCGGCACGGCGAGGCCGTGGCCGTCGGCATGGTCTACGCGGCCGAACTGGCCCTGCTCGCCGGGCGGCTGACCGAGGCCGAGGCCGGGCGCCACCGCGCCGTCCTGACCTCCGTGGGCCTGCCGGTCGCCTACCGCGGCGACCGCTGGCCCCGGCTGCTGGACACGATGCGGCTGGACAAGAAGTCCCGCGGCGACCGGCTCCGCTTCATCGTCCTCGACGGCATCGGCCGCCCCGCCGTACTGGCGGACCCGGCCCCGGAGATGCTGGAAGCCGCCCACGCGAAGATCGCGGCGCCCCGCCCGCCGGCCGCGGCTTCCGCCTCCGCCTCCGCTTCCGCCTCCGCTTCCGCCTTCCAGCGGGTGCTCGTCCTCAACGGCCCCAACCTCGGCCGCCTCGGCTGCCGCGAGCCCGGGATCTACGGGACCACCTCGTACGCCGGGCTCGTGGAGTCCTGCCGGACCCTCGGCAAGGAACTCGGGCTCGACGTGGAAGTGCGTCAGACCGACTCCGAGAGCGAACTGGTCCACTGGCTCCACGAGGCCGCCGACTTCGCGCTGCCCGTGGTCCTGAACCCGGCCGCCTTCACCCACTACTCGTACGCGGTGCGGGACGCGGCCGCGCAGCGCACGGCCCCGCTCATCGAGGTCCACCTCTCCAACCCGCAGGCCCGCGAGGAGTTCCGGCACGCCTCCGTGATCGCCCCCGTCGCCAGCGGCACCATCGCCGGGCTGGGCATCGGGTCCTACCGGCTCGCCCTGCACGCCCTGCACGGCCTCCCCGGGGCGGGTGAGCCGTGATGCACGACCTGGACCCGGACGGGGAGTTCCCGGACGGGGGCCGGCGCAGGGCCGCCGTCCTCGGTTCGCCCGTCGCCCACTCCCTCTCCCCGCTGCTGCACGGCGCCGCCTACGCCGCGCTCGGACTGGAGCACTGGTCCTACGGCCGCTTCGAGGTGGACGAGCGGGGCCTGGCGTGCTTCGTGGCCCGGCTCGGGGGGCGGTCCGGCTCCGAGTGGGCCGGCCTGTCGCTGACCATGCCGCTGAAGCGGGTGGTCATCCCGCTGCTGGACGGGATCACCGGCCGGGCCGCCTCGGTGGAGGCCGTCAACACCGTGATCCGGCACTCCGACGGGCGGCTGACCGGTGACAACACCGACATCCCCGGCATGGTCGAGGCCCTGCGCGAGCGCGGGGTGACCCGGGTCGAGTCCGCCACCGTGCTCGGCGCGGGCGCCACCGCGGCCTCCGCGGTCGCCGCCCTCGCGCAGATCTGCTCCGGACCGGTCACCGTCCTCGCCCGGGTCCCCGGGCGCGCCGCCGAACTGCGCGGCTGGGGCGAACGCCTCGGCGTGGACGTGCGGACGGAGCGCTGGGAGCACGCCGACCGCTCCCTGTCCGCCCCGCTCGTCATCTCCACCACCCCCAAGGGCGCCGCGGACTGCTTCGCGGGGGCCGTGCCCGCGGCCCCCGGGGTGCTCTTCGACGTGGTGTACGACCCGTGGCCCACGGCGCTCGCGGCGGCCTGGGCGGGGCGCGGCGGGCCGGTCCTCGGTGGTCTCGACCTGTTGGTCCACCAGGCGGCACGGCAGGTGGAGCTGATGACGGGCTGCGGCCGGGCCCCGCTCGCGGCGATGCGTGCGGCGGGCACGGCGGCGCCGGCCGCGGCGGCCGCGGCGGTCGCGCGATGACGGCCCCCGCCCGGGCACCGCGGGAACACACGAACGCCTTGGAGAACGGATGACCGCAATGCAGTTCGGGATCTTCACGATCGGGGACGTCACCCCCGATCCGACCACCGGCCGGGCGCCGACCGAGCACGAGCGGATCAAAGCGATCACCGCCATGGCGGTCAAGGCGGAGGAGGTCGGGCTCGACGTCTTCGCCACCGGCGAGCACCACAACCCGCCGTTCGTCCCCTCCTCGCCGACGACGCTGCTCGCATGGATCGCCGCGCGCACGCAGCGGCTGATCCTCTCCACGTCCACCACGCTGATCACCACCAACGACCCGGTGAAGATCGCGGAGGACTACGCGATGCTCCAGCACCTGGCCGACGGCCGGACGGACCTGATGCTGGGCCGGGGCAACACGCCCGCCGTCTACCCGTGGTTCGGCAAGGACCCGCGCGAGGCGATACCGCTGGCCGTGGAGAACTACGAACTCCTCCACACCCTGTGGAGGAAGGAGCGCGTGACCTGGGAGGGACAGTTCCGCGGCCCGCTCCAGCACTTCACCTCCACCCCGCGCCCGCTGGACGGGGTGGCGCCCTTCGTCTGGCACGGGTCGGTCCGCTCGGCCGAGATCGCGGAACTGGCCGCGTTCCACGGCGACGGGTTCTTCGCCAACAACATCTTCGCGCCCACCGGCCACTACAAGCAGCTGGTGGAGTCCTACCGGGAGCGCTACGCCCACCACGGCCACGGAACCCCGGAACAGGCCATCGTGGGCCTGGGGGGCCAGACCTTCCTGAAGCCGCGCTCCCAGGACGCCTTCCGCGGTTTCCGCCCGTACTTCGACCGCTCGGCGATCTACGGCGGCGGCCCCTCCCTGGAGGAGGTGGCCTCGGCGACCCCGCTCACGGTCGGCAGCCCGGACCACGCCATCGAGAAGACGCTGGCCTTCCGCGAGATCTACGGCGACTACCACCGCCAGCTCTTCCACGTGGACCACGCGGGCCTGCCGCTGGCGGCCGTCCTGGAGCAGATCGAGATCCTCGGCACGGAGGTGGTCCCGGTCCTCCGCAAGGAAATGGACTCCGTCCGCCGCCCAGGAGTCCCGGACGCCCCCCGCCACCCGGCCGCCCCCCGATGAGGCCGGACCCCGAGTGACCCGTACGCGGAGCCCCGGCACCCCGGGGCTCCGCGTACGGCAGCCCGCGCTACGCCGGGTTCAGCGGCTTCGCCATGCAGCGGCTGGAGTCGTGGAAGCGGTAGTGGCCGAACTTGGCGTCCGTCAGGGTGTAGCCCTCGGAGAGGTAGAGGGCGATGGCCTCCGGCTGCTGGTCGCCGGTTTCCAGGGCCATCCGCAGCCGGCCGGCCGCGCGGGCGTCGGCTTCCAGAGCGGCGAGGATGCGGCGGGCCAGGCCCAGGCCGCGGGCCTCCGGGATCACGTACATGCGCTTCAGCTCGGCGTCGCCGTCGGAGTAACCCTCGTCGTTCGCCTCGTGGCTGCGCCAGCCGCCGCTGGCGACCGGGGCACCCGAAGCGTCGTAGGCGAGGAGGTAGAGGCCCTGCGGCGGGGCGAACATCGCCGGGTCGAGGAAGGTGTCGTCGCCCTCGCCCTCGTAGCGCTCCTGGTATTCGATCTGCACTTGGTCATTGAGCTTGACCGCGTCCGGGTGGTCGTACGACACGGCGCGGAGCTGGATCTCCTGAGACATCGGAACAGCCTACGGAACGCTCCGGCTATCGTGCAGGGATGTTCTCTGTGACCTCCGTGAATGTGAATGGAATCCGCGCCGCCGCCAAGAAGGGGTTTTCGCCCTGGCTGGCCGGGTCGGACGCCGACGTCGTCTGTCTGCAGGAAGTGCGGGCCGAGGAGGGGCAGATTCCGGAGGAGGTGCGGGCGCCGGAGGGGTGGCACACCGTGTTCGCGCCGGCCGCCGTCAAGGGGCGGGCCGGGGTCGCGGTGTACACGCGGCGGGAGCCGGAGCGGGTGCAGGTCGGATTCGGGAGCGAGGAGTTCGACGGCAGCGGGCGGTATCTGGAGGTCGACCTGCCCGGTGTGACCGTCGCCAGCCTCTACCTGCCCTCCGGGGAGGCCGGGACCGAGAAGCAGGACGAGAAGTACCGGTTCATGGGGGAGTTCCTCACCTATCTGCAGGAGCTCAAGGTGCGGGCCGCGGCGGACGGGCGGGAGGTCGTCGTGTGCGGCGACTGGAACATCTGCCACCAGGAAGCCGACCTGAAGAACTGGAAGACCAACCGGAAGAACGCCGGCTTCCTGCCGGAGGAGCGCGAGTGGCTCGGCCAGGTGTACGACACCGCCGGGTACGTGGACGTGGTGCGCAGCCTGCACCCGGACACCGAGGGGCCGTACTCCTGGTGGTCCTACCGCGGGCGGGCCTTCGACAACGACGCCGGCTGGCGGATCGACCTGCAGGTGGCGACGCCGGGGCTGGCGGCCAAGGCCGTCAAGGCGTTCGTGGAGCGGGCCGGGACGCACCCCGAGCGCTGGTCCGACCACGCGCCCGTGACCGTGGTCTACGAGCTCGGCGTCTGAGGGGACGGGGGCCCGGAGGGGCCCGGGGCGGGCGGGCGCAGGCGGTCCATGGCCATCGTGAGTTCCGCCTCGACCACGCTCTTGGCCAGGGGGCGCAGCCGCGGGACGGCCTCCTGCGAGATGTGGGTGGAGATCAGGTCCGCGAACAGGACCGCCATCGCATCCGCGTGCTCGCGCACCCGGCGGCCCGCCTCCAGGACGGCCGAGAGCGGCACCCCCTCGCGGACCAGGGCCGAGGAGACGTCCAGCAGCCGGCGGCTGACGTGGACGATCTCCTCGCCGTCGGTGGCGAGGTAGCCGAGGTCGAGCGAGGCCGCCAGGTTCTCCGGGGTGACCTCCCCCTCGAAGTAGTCGGCGAGGGCCTCGGGCGTCAGGCGCACCGGGGTCTCCTCGGACCAGCCGATGCCGAGCAGCTCACCCAGCTGGCCCACGTCGCGGCCGTTTTCGAAGGCCACGGTCAGCTCGGCTATCCCGCCGAGGGTGTGGCCGCGCTCCAGCAGGGCGGCGATGGTGCGCAGCCGGGCCAGGTGGTCGTCGTCGTACCAGGCGATGCGGCCCTCGCGGCGCGGCGGCGGCAGGAGCTTGCGCTCACGGTAGAAGCGCAGGGTGCGTACGGGTATGCCGGCGGCCTCGGCCAGCTCTTCCGTGCGGTATTCGCGCACTGTGGTCCTTGCTTCTGTCGCTGAGGTGGGTGGCGCCGCTTCCTGCGTCGCATTGTGCGGCACGTCGGCAGCCTAGGGCGTACTCCCGGTAACTTTCCCGGCGCGACCCCTACCCATGAGTACGGGGCTGCTCTACTCTCCCGATTGTGCCAGTGATTGCTGGCAGCATCGAGTGGGCGTTGGCATCGGCATCCGAAGGTGGCTGGCATGGGCGGTGGCATGGACGGGCGCGGGCAGGAACGAGAGCAGGGCCGCGAACACGTACGCGTGGCGGTGATCGGATCCGGGTTCGGCGGGCTGGGCGCCGCGGTGCGGCTGCGGCGCGAGGGGATCACGGACTTCGTCGTCCTGGAGCGCGCGGACTCCGTCGGCGGCACCTGGCGGGACAACAGCTATCCGGGGTGCGCCTGCGACGTGCCCTCCCACCTCTATTCGTTCTCCTTCGCTCCCAATCCCGACTGGCCCCGCACCTTCTCCGGCCAGCCCGCGATCAGGGAGTACCTGGAGCACGTGGCCGACACCTTCGGGCTGCGCCGCCACATCCGGCTGAACCACGAGGTCCGCATGATGCGGTGGGACGCCGACGCGATGCGCTGGGAGATAGAGACCGCGGGCGGGGACCTCACCGCCGACGTGGTCGTCTCCGCCACCGGGCCGCTGTCGGACCCGAAGATGCCGGAGGTGCCCGGACTCGCCGGCTTCCCCGGCAAGGTCTTCCACTCGGCCCGCTGGGACCACGACTACGACCTGCGCGGCAAGCGCGTGGCCATGATCGGTACGGGCGCCTCCGCCATCCAGATCGTGCCCGCCATCGCCCCCGAGGTGGAGCGGCTCACCCTCTTCCAGCGCACCCCGCCGTGGGTGATGCCGCGCACCGACCGGGCGATCACCTCGGTGGAGCGCTGGCTGCACCGCCAGCTCCCCTTCACCCGGGCGGCCCGCCGCGGGCTGCTGTGGGGGATCCGGGAGCTCCAGGTCAGCGCCTTCACCAAGCGGCCCAACCAGCTCGGGCTGATCGAGTCCCTCGCCAAGGCGAACATGGCGCGCTCGATCAAGGACCCGGAGCTGCGGGCCAAGCTGACGCCCTCGTACCGCATCGGCTGCAAGCGGATCCTGCTGTCGAGCGAGTACTACCCGGCGCTCGCCCGGCCCAACGTGGACCTCGTGGCCTCCGGTCTGAAGGAGATCCGCGGTTCGGTGCTGGTCGCGGCCGACGGGACCGAGACCGAGGTCGACGCGATCGTCTTCGGCACCGGCTTCCACGTCACGGACATGCCGATCGCCGACCGGGTGGTGGGCGTGGACGGCAAGACCCTGGCCGAGGTCTGGAAGGACGGGATGCAGTCGCTGCGCGGGGCCACCGCGGCGGGCTTCCCGAACTGGATGACGATCATCGGGCCGAACACCGGTCTCGGGAACAGCTCGATGATCCTGATGATCGAGTCGCAGCTGAACTACATGGCGGACTACATGCGCCAGCTCGGCGTCCTGGGCGGGAAGGTCGCCCTCGCCGCCCGGCCCTCCGCGGTCAACGCCTGGAACCGGCAGGTGCAGACCCGGATGGAGCGCACGGTGTGGAACACCGGCGGCTGCACCAGCTGGTACCTGGACGCGCAGGGCCGCAACACCACGGTCTGGCCGGGCACCACCGGGGAGTTCCGCAAGGAGACCCTGGGCGTGGACCTGGGCGAGTACGAGGTCGTACGGGGCCGCGAGCGCGAGCGGGTCCCGTCGGCCGGCGGGGCCGAAGCGGTGCAGGAGGGGGCCGCGTGAGCCGCCTGATGCACGTCACCGCCGGGCCGTACGCCCCGCCGGCCGCCCGCCGGGAGCTGGTCGCCACCTCCGCCGACGGTGCGCGCCTGCACGTCGAGGTGCACGGCGAGGACGGAGCCCCGGCCGTCGTGCTCGCGCACGGCTGGACCTGTTCCACCGCCTTCTGGGCCGCGCAGGTGCGGGCCCTGTCCACCGGGCACCGGGTCGTCGTCTACGACCAGCGGGGCCACGGCCGCAGCCCGGCCGGCGCCGTCTCCGGCTACGGCACCGCCGCCCTCGCCGACGACCTGGTCGCGGTGCTGGGGGCCACCCTCGCCCCCGGCGAGAAGGCGGTCGTCGCGGGCCACTCCATGGGCGGGATGACGGTCATGGCCGCCGCCGCCCGGCCGGAGTTCGCCGAGCACGCCGCGGCCGCGCTGCTGTGCAGCACCGGCAGCGGCCGGCTGGTGGAGGAGTCGCAGGTGCTGCCGTGGCGCGCCGGCCGCGCGCGGACCCGCGTCACCGGGGCGGTCCTGGGTTCCCGGGCCCCGCTCGGGCCCGTCACGCCCGTCGCCCGCAAGGTGCTGAAGTACGCCACGATGGGCCCCGGCTCCGCGCCCGACAAGGTCGAGGCCTGCGCGCGGATCGTGCACGCCTGCCCCACGCCGGTGCGGCACGCCTGGTCCGGGGTGCTGGCCTCCCTGGACCTGGATGCGCAGCTGGCCGCGCTGATCGTGCCCACCGCCGTCCTCGGCGGCAAGAGCGACCGGCTGACGCCGATCGTGCACGCCCGGGGGCTGGCGGCCGCGCTGCCGAACTGCGTCGGCCTCACCGAACTGACCGGGGTGGGCCACATGAGCCCGATCGAGGCCCCGGAAGCCGTCACCGCCGCCCTGCGCGAGCTCGCCGCGGCGTACGTCGGCCGGTCCCACGTCAACGAACCCGCACACGTCAACGAACCCGCAAAGGAGAAGACCCTGTGAGCGCTCGCCGGAGTCTGGAAGGCCAGGTCGCCGTCGTCACGGGGGCCGCGCGCGGGGTCGGCGAACTGCTCGCCCGCAAACTGTCCGCCCGCGGCGCGAAGGTGGCCCTCGTGGGGCTGGAGCCCGACGCGCTCAAGGAGGTCTCGGAGCGGCTGCACACCGACAGCGACCACTGGTACGCCGACGTCACCGACCACGAGGCGATGGCCCGGGTCGCGCAGGAGGTCAAGCAGCGCTTCGGCAAGGTGGACATCGTCGTCGCCAACGCCGGTGTCGCCTCCGGCGGGCCCTTCGCCGACTCCGACCCCGACGCCTGGCGCCGGGTCATCGAGGTCAACCTCATCGGCGGCGCCGTCACCGCCCGGGCCTTCCTGCCGGTCCTGACGGAGAGCCGCGGCTACTTCCTGCAGATCGCCTCCCTCGCGGCGATCACCCCGGCGCCGATGATGACCGCCTACTGCGCCTCCAAGTCCGGGGTCGAGGCCTTCGCGCACTGCCTGAGCGCCGAGGTCGGCTACAAGGGGGTCAAGGTGGGCGTCGGCTACCTGTCCTGGACCGACACCGACATGGTGCGCGGCGCCGACCAGGACGAGGTCATGCGCGAACTGCGCCAGCGGCTGCCCTGGCCGTCGAACCGGACGTACCCGCTGGGGCCGGCCGTCGACCGGATCGTGGCGGGCATCGAGCGGCGCTCCTCGCACGTGTACGCACAGTGGTGGCTGCGGGGCATGCAGGGCTTCCGCGGATACCTGCCCGGGATCATCTCGGCAGTCGGACAGCGCGAGATGAAGCGGTTCGAACCGCGACTGGCCAGTGTCTCCAAGGGGCTTGTGGGGGCCGGCGGGGCCGCGGACGAGCAGGAGCGCAGCCAGAGTCGCTGACCGGAATGCGATGAATGTCCACCTGGGCGAGACTGGTCGCGTTCCCCTTACCGAACGCCGCTACAGGAGTGAGGACACATGGGCATCAGGGACCAGTTCCAGGACAAGGCGAAGGAACTCGCGGAGCGGGCGAAGGCCTCCGGTCAGCAGGAGGAGGCGTCCGAGCGCGCCTCGCAGGCGGCTGACCAGGCCAAGGACAGGGCCCGCGACGCTTTCGACGAGAATTTCGACAAGTAGCGGTACCCCGTAACACGCACCGAGGGGTGCGACCCGCCGTCCCGGGTCGCACCCCTCTTGCATGCCCTACGGTCGCCCGCCCCGCGCGTTCACTCCCGCGGCGGCAGCTTCGGCCGGCGCCGGTCCGGTACGTCCGTGTAGCCGGGCGGCACCGCGGCCGGGTCCTGTTCCAGCAGCTCCAGCGCCAGGTGCACGGCGTCGTCGAGCTGGGCGTGCCGCCCCTCCGCCCAGTCGAGGGGGGTGCGCAGGATCGGCAGGTCGGGCTCCACGCCGTGGTTCTCCACGGACCAGCCGTACTCGGGGAACCAGGCCGCGTTCATCGGGACCGTGATCACCGTGCCGTCGCCGAGGGTGTGCCGGCCGGTCATGCCGACCACCCCGCCCCAGGTGCGCTGGCCGACGACCGGGCCGAGCCCCAGCAGCTTGAAGGCGGCCGTGATCATGTCCCCGTCCGAGGAGGTCGCCTCGTCGGCCAGGGCCACGATCGGGCCCCGGGGTGCGTTGGAGGCGTAGGAGACGGGCTGTGCGTTGCGGGTCAGGTCCCAGCCGAGGATCGAGCGGGTCAGCTTCTCCACCACCAGCTCGCTGATGTGCCCGCCGGCGTTGCCGCGCACGTCCACGAGCAGGGCCGGCTTGGACATCTCGGCGCGCAGGTCGCGGTTGAACTGCGCCCAGCCCGAACCGCCCATGTCGGGGATGTGCAGGTAGCCGCACGTGCCGTCGCTGATCTCGCGGACCACCGCGCGGCGTTTGGCCACCCAGTCCTGGTAGCGCAGCGGCCGCTCGTCGATCAGCGGGACCACCGCGACCCTGCGGGAGCGGCCCTGTCCCTCGGCCGGCTCGAAGGTGAGCTCCACGGTGGTGCCGCCCGCCGCCGACAGCAGCGGGTACGGTCCGGCGACCGGGTCCACCGGCCGGCCGTCGACGTGGGTGAGGACCGCGCCCTCGCGGATGCCGGTGCCCGCGAGCGGGGAGCGGGCCTTGGAGTCGGAGGACTCGCCGGGCAGGATCCGGCCGACGACCCACTCCCCGTCGCGGGGGAAGAGGTTGGCGCCGAGCAGGCCGATGGCCCGCTGGTAGTGCGGGGGGCCTTCGTTGCGGCGGGCCGGGGAGACGTAGGCGTGCGAGGTGCCGAGCTCGCCGAGGACCTCGCGCATCAGGTCGGCGAACTCGTCGGGGGAGGCGACCCGTTCGACCAGCGGCCGGTACTGGCGCAGCACCCCGTCCCAGTCGATGCCGCACATCTCCGGCTCCCAGAAGTAGGCGCGGATGAGCCGCCCCGCCTCCTCGAAGGCCTGGCGCCACTCGGCCGCCGGGTCCACCTCGTGCAGGATGCGCCGCAGGTCCAGGTAGACGGTGGAGTCGGTGTCGCCGGACTCGGTCGCCGGGACGGCGCGCAGGTCGCCGTCGTCGTTGACCACGAGCCGGGAGCCGTCGCCGCTGACCGCGAACCAGTCGAGCCCGGCGGCCAACTCCGTCTTGCGGGCCTTGGTGAGGTCGAAGTACTCGAGCGTGGGCTTGCCGCTGGTGTCGGCCGGGTTGGCGAAGGTCTCGCCGAGCGCGCCCGAGATGGGCCAGCGCAGCCACACCAGCCCGCCGCCGCTCACCGGGTACAGGGCCGAGTACTTGGAGGCCGACACCGGGAAGGGCGTCACCCGGCTCTCCAGGCCCTCCACCTCGACGGTGACCGCGCCGTCGCCGGAATCCGAGTCCCCCTCGACCGGGTCGAGTCCGCCCGCCGCGGGGCGGCCGTCGGGGGAGAAGGCGAAGGGGGAGGGGGTGGCCGAGGACAGCGGCACCAGGTACGGGCGGCAGCCCAGCGGGAAGGACAGGTCGCCGGTGTGGACGTCGTAGACGGGGTCGAAGCCGCGCCAGGACAGGAAGGCGAGGTAGCGGCCGTCCCGGGTGAAGACCGGGCTCTCGTCCTCGAAGCGGCCGTTGGTGACGTCGATGACCGTGTGGGCGCCGGGCCCGGAGATCCGGGCCATCTTGATCTGGCGCAGCGAGCGGCCGATGCCCGGGTGCGACCAGGTCAGCCAGCAGCCGTCGGGGGAGAAGGCGAGGTCGGTGACGGGCCCGTTGTCGGACCGGATCAGCTCGCTGGCCTCCCCGTTGGACTCCTCGGTGGCGTCGATGAGGAGCAGCCGCCCGTCGTTGGAGGCGATGGCGAGCCGCTCCCCGTCCGGATCGGAGAGCAGCTCCAGTACGCGGCCCACCGCGCCCGAGGCGAGCCGGCGCGGCGCGCGGTCGCCCGAGGCCCGGGGCAGGTAGGCGATCTCGATCGCGTCCTCGCCCTCCGCGTCGGTCACGTACGCCACCTGCCCGCCGCTGCCGAGCATCTCGGGCAGCCGGACCCGTACGCCCGGGGTGTCGGCGATGGTGCGGGCGGGTCCGTCGCGGTGCGTGAGCCAGTACAGGCTGCCGCGCACGACGACGGCGCTGGCCCGCCCGGTGGTGTCGACGGAGAGGGAGTCGACGTGGCTGGCGGCCGGGACCTGGTAGCTGCGGCGGCCCGCCCGGGGCCCGCCGAGGCGGACCTCCAGCTTGCGCGGGGCGGCGCCGGGGGCCAGCGACTCCACGATCCACAGGTCGCCGGCGCACTGGTAGACGATCCGGGAGCCGTCGCTGGAGGCGTGCCGGGCGTAGAACTCCTCGTGATCGGTGTGCCGGCGCAGGTCCGTGCCGTCGGGCAGGCAGGAGTAGACGTTGCCGATGCCCTCGTGGTCGGAGAGGAAGGCGATCCGGCCGTCCACGAACATCGGTGAGTCCAGGTGGCCCTCGATGCCCTCCAGCAGCCGCTCGCCGTGCAGCCACAGCCGGCCGGTGGCGCCGCCGCGGTAGCGCTTCCACGCGGCGGGCTCGTGCGGGGGCTTGCCGGTCAGCAGCAGGGTGCGGCGCTCGGCCGGCTCCTCGCCGTCTCCGTCGGGGCCGGAGGCCTCGTCGTGGACGGCGATGTCGGAGACGGGCCCCCAGGGGAGCCGGCCGCCGGGGCTGCCGTCGGTGGGGAGGGTGTACGCCCAGGCGAAGTAGGAGAAGGGCTGGCCGTGCGAGGAGACGGCCAGGATGTCGCTGCGGCCGTCCTTGTCGGGCGGGGTCCAGCCGCAGACCCGGGTGTCGGTGGCGCCCCAGTAGCTGAGCCGGCGGGCCGGGCCGCCCGAGACGGGGGCGAGGTGGATCTCGGGGTCGAGGCTGCGCCAGGTGGTGAAGGCGATGTGCTTGCCGTCGGGGGAGAACCGGGGGTGGCCCACCCGGGTCCGGTCGACGGTGATCCGCCAGGCCCGGCCCGCGGGCTCTCCGGGAGGAACCAGGGGTGCCACCCAGAGGTCGTCCTCGGTGGCGAAGCACAGCAGATCGTCGTGGAGATGGGGGAACCGGAGGTACGCCGCGTCGTGACTCACCCCCCAATGCTTTCCGCGCGGAGGGGGGCTGGCAACTCGTACAGGTGATCCATGCGGCTTCCCGCGGGGGCGGCGTACGGCGGCGGGGACGTGACCGATACCACGCCCCAAGCGAAACGGAACGGTTTCGTTTCGCTGGGGGCCGGGGTATGGTCTATCCGTACGAAACGGTTTCGTTCGGTTGGGCAAGGTCGGGAGGAGACGCCGGGATGGTCGAAGAGGTCATGTCGCGTCGCAGCCGGATCACCCCCGAACGGGAAGCCGAACTGCACGGAGCGGTCCTCGACCTCCTCCGTGAGGTCGGCTACGAGGCGCTCACCATGGACGCGGTCGCCGCCCGTACGAAGTCCAGCAAGGCCACCCTCTACCGCCAGTGGGGGAGCAAGCCCGAGCTGGTCGCGAAGGCCCTGCGCTGCACCCAGCCGGTCTCCCTCCGGGAGATCGACACGGGCAGCATCCGCGGGGACTTCGGGGTCATGATCGAGAACTCCGACGATGCCCAGATGGCGAAGGACACCGCGCTGATGCGGGGCCTGGCCCATGCGGTGCACGAGAGCCCCGAGCTCCACCAGGCGCTACGGGACCTGCTGGTCGATCCGGAGCTCAACGGTCTGCAGGAGATGCTGCACAGAGCGGTCACCCGGGGCGAGATCGCCCCGGACTGTCCGGCCCTGGCCTTCGTTCCGCACATGCTCATCGGGGCGTTCATCGCCCTGCCGCTCATCGAGGACCGGTCCGTCGACCGGGCCTTCCTGGGCGACTTCATCGATGCCGTGGTCTTCCCCGCCCTCGGCGTCTGATCCCGCCCGGCCGCACACCCGCCCGGCTGCTCACCCGCGCAGCCGCCCGCCCGCGCCGTCCCCGCGCCCGTATTCCTGCCTGCCCTGACACGCCGCTCTCGTCGTCGGAACGGCATTTCATGCCCTGACCCATCCCACGACCCGAACGGGAGAACCACCGACGTGGCCACCTTCCTTTACCGACTCGGCAGGGGTGCCTTCCGGCGCCGCCGATTCGTCGCCCTCGTCTGGGTGGCGCTGCTGTTCGTCGCCGGTTTCGGCGCGGCATCGGCCTCCGCACCCACCTCAGGCTCGTTCTCCATACCCGGCACGGAGGCCCAGCGGGCCTTCGATCTGCTGGACCAGCGCTTCCCGGGCATGGCCGCCGACGGCGCCACCGCCCGCATCGTGATCAAGGCCCCGGCCGGCGAGAAGGTCGACTCCGAGGCCGTCAAGCCGCAGGTCGAGAAGATCGTCAGCGAGCTGAAGGACGGTCCGGGCAAGGACCAGATCTCCTCGGTCACCAGCCCGTACGAGGCCAAGGCCGTCAGCCAGGACGGCTCCACCGCCTACGTGAGCGTCAAGTACAAGGTCAGCGGCATGGAGCTGACGGACGCCACCCGCGAGGCCCTCACCGAGTCCACCACGGCCGCCAAGGCCGACGGGCTGAACGTCCAGATCGGCGGCGACGCCCTGATGGCCGCCCCCGAGACGGGCTCCGGCGAGATCATCGGCATCGCGATCGCGGCGATCGTCCTCGTCATCACCTTCGGCTCGCTCATCGCCGCGGGCCTGCCGCTGCTGACCGCCCTCATCGGCGTGGGCATCGGCATCTCCTCCATCACCGCGCTCGCCAACGTGCTGGACCTCGGCTCCACCACCTCCACCCTCGCGATGATGATCGGCCTCGCCGTCGGCATCGACTACGCCCTCTTCATCGTCTCCCGCTACCGCGCGGAGCTCGCCGAGGGCCGCGAGCGCGACGAGGCCGCGGGCCGGGCCGTCGGAACCGCCGGTTCCGCCGTCGTCTTCGCCGGTCTGACCGTGGTCATCGCCCTCGTGGGCCTGGCCGTCGTCAACATCCCGATGCTCAGCAAGATGGGCTTCGCCGCCGCCGGCACCGTGGTCATCGCCGTCCTCGTCGCCCTGACGCTGGTCCCGGCCATGCTCGGATTCGCCGGCAAGAAGGTGCTGCCCGCCGGCACCAAGTCCCGCTTCCTCGGCAAGGGCAAGCCCGCCGCCGAAGGCACGGAGGCCAAGCCCAACGGCGGCACCCGCTGGGCCCGCTTCATCCTGCGCCGCCCCGTCATGGTGCTGCTCGCGGGCGTGATCGGCCTCGGCATCGTCGCCGTCCCGGCGAGCAAGCTGGAGATGGGCCTGCCGGACGACGGCGCCCAGCCGGTGTCCACCACCCAGCGCCAGGCGTACGACCTGCTCTCCGACGGCTTCGGCCCCGGCTTCAACGGCCCGCTGATGGTCGTCGTGAACGGGGACAAGGCGCTCGCCGACGCGACGGTCGACCGGATCAAGGGCCTGGACGGCGTGGCCGCGGTCATGCCGGCCACCCAGAACGAGGCCAAGGACGCCGCCGTCATCTCGGTGATCCCGAAGGACCGGCCGTCCTCCGTGGAGACCGAGAACCTGGTCCACGAGATCCGCGAGGGCAGCGACAGCGGCAAGGTGTTCGTCACCGGCGCGACCGCGATGAACATCGACTTCTCGCAGAAGATGAACGACGCGCTGCTGCCCTACCTGGCGCTCGTCGTCGGCCTCGCCTTCCTGCTGCTGATGCTCGTCTTCCGCTCGATCCTGGTTCCGCTCAAGGCGGCCCTCGGCTTCCTGCTCTCGGTGGTCGCCGCCCTCGGCGCCGTCGTGGCGGTCTTCCAGTGGGGCTGGCTCGGCTCGCTCTTCGGAGTGGAGCAGACCGGTCCGATCATGTCGATGATGCCGATCTTCATGGTCGGCGTGGTCTTCGGCCTGGCCATGGACTACGAGGTCTTCCTGGTCACCCGCATGCGTGAGGCGTACGTCCACGGGGAGCGGCCGGGCCAGGCCGTCGTCACCGGGTTCCAGTACAGCGCCCGGGTGGTGGTGGCCGCGGCCGTCATCATGATCGCGGTGTTCTCCGGCTTCATGGGCGCCAGCGACCAGATGGTGAAGATGATCGGCTTCGGCCTGGCCATCGCCGTCTTCTTCGACGCCTTCGTCGTCCGCATGACCATCGTCCCGGCCGTCCTCGCGCTGCTCGGCCACAAGGCCTGGTGGCTGCCGAAGTGGCTCGACCGGATCCTGCCGAACGTGGACGTGGAGGGCGAGAGCCTGCGCAAGCACCTCGACGACTCCGCGGACGGCTCCGGTCCCGACAAGGACCGCGAGCTGGCCAACGTCTGATCCGCCGTCCGGGTCCTCCGGCTGGCAGCACGCACGCAAAACGGCCCCGCACCGGAAGGTGCGGGGCCGTTCTGCGTCCTGCGGGAAACGGGCGGGACCGGCTGGGCCTAACGGGTGGCCGCGGGCGCGGGCGCGTTCGTACGGCGCAGGAAGCGGCGCAGGGCGGCGATGTCGAACTGGACCACCGCGACCCCCTCCGGGGAGTGGAACTCGACGACGGCCTGGACGCGCCCGCAGGGCCAGACGCGGACGTCGCCGGTCCCGGTCGGGGCCTGGAGGCCGGCTTCCAGGAGGGCGCGGGGGAAGACCCACTCGTTGTCGGTGCCCTCGGGGGAGAGGTCGGCGGGGAAGACGATCCGTACGGCCAGCGGCTCGGCGGGGACGAAGCGCAGGGCGACCGGGATGGCCCGGTAGAGCGGATCGTCGGTGATGACGCGGGCGCGCACCCGCTCCTCGACGAGGGGGGCCCCGGCGGAAGAGGACTCGGCGGGGGGAGGCTCGACGAGCGGGGCCGTGGCGGTCGCGGCCCGGGTCGCGGTGGCACCTGCGGATGGATTCTCGGCGGCGGCTGACATCGACAAGACTCCTCGAATCGGAACATTTGCGTCCGTATTGCCCCCAGCCTCGCACATTCCCACGAATCCGCACGGGGCTATTTGTGACGCCACCGCTCTTGCCAACTGTTCGCAAGAAGGCCCTATTCTTGAACGGTTAAAGACTTTGTCAGATCAACCAACCGTTCGCCGGACCGCAGGAAGCGGAGCAGAACCATGCATGTGCCCGACGGCTTCATCGATGCCCCCGTCTCCATTGCCGCAGGTGTCGCCGCCGCCGGAGCCGTGGCGGTCAGCCTCCGTGGCGCCCGCCGGGAGCTGGACGAGCGCACGGCGCCGCTCGCCGGCCTGGTGGCCGCCTTCATCTTTGCCGTACAGATGCTCAACTTCCCCGTCGCGGCCGGAACAAGCGGCCACCTTCTGGGAGGCGCGCTCGCCGCGATCCTCGTCGGCCCCTATACGGGCGTGCTGTGCGTGTCCGTGGTCCTGCTCATGCAGGGCCTCCTCTTCGCCGACGGCGGCCTGACCGCCCTCGGCGTCAACATCCTCACCATGGGCGTCGTCACCGTGGTCGTCGCCTACGCCGTCTTCCGCGGGCTGGTCAAGCTGCTGCCCGGCACCCGCCGCTCGGTCACCGTCGCCGCCTTCGCCGGAGCCCTGCTCTCGGTGCCCGCCGCGGCCACCTTCTTCACCCTCCTCTACGCCCTCGGCGGCACCACCGACGTGCCGATCGCCAAGGTGTTCGGCGCCATGGTCGGCGTCCACGTCCTCATCGGCATCGGCGAGGCCGTCATCACCGCCGCCACCGTCGGCGCCGTGATCGCCGTCCGCCCCGACCTGGTCCACGGCGCCCGCGCCCTGGCCGCCCCGCTGAAGCTGCGCGTCGGCGGCGAACTGGTCGACGCCCCCGCGGCCGCCGCCGCGCCGGTCGCCGCCCGCTCCACCAAGCCCGTCTGGATCACCGGACTGGTCGCCGCGCTGGCCCTGGCCGGCATCGTCTCCTTCTACGCCTCCTCCAGCCCGGACGGACTGGAGAAGGTCGCCGCCGACAAGGGCATCGACCAGAAGGTCACCGAGCACTCCGCCGCCGACTCCCCGCTCGCCGACTACAGCGTCAAGGACGTCTCCGACGCCCGCCTCTCCGGCGGCCTCGCCGGGGTCATCGGCGTGGGTGCGACCGTCCTCGTCGGCACCGGCGTGTTCTGGACCGTGCGCCGCCGGCGCTCCGCCGACCTGACGGCCGCCTCCACGGCCGTACCGGCCGCCTGACATGGGCGCGGGCCACGCCCACAAGCTCTACCGGGCGGGGCGCTCCCCGGTCCACGACCTGCCGCCGCACTGCAAGCTGGCCGCGACCTTCGGTTTCGTGGCCGTCGTCGTGTCCACACCGCGCGAGGCGGTGTGGGCCTTCGGGCTGTACGCCGTCCTCATCGCGGCAGCCACCGCCGTGGCCCGGATCCCGTTCGGATTCCTGCTGCGCCGGCTGCTGATCGAGGTGCCCTTCGTCGCCTTCGCCGTCCTGATGCCCTTCGTGGCCCAGGGCGAGCGGGTGGAGTTCCTCGGCATGTCGCTCAGCGTCAACGGCCTCTGGGGCGCCTGGAACGTCCTGGCCAAGGGCACCCTCGGCGTGGCCGCCTCCGTGCTCCTGGCCTCCACCACCGAACTGCGCGCCCTGCTGCTGGGCCTCCAGCGGCTCAAGCTGCCGCCGCTCCTGGTCCAGATCGCCTCCTTCATGATCCGGTACGGGGACGTCATCGGCGACGAGCTGCGCCGGATGTCCATCGCCCGCCGCTCCCGCGGCTTCGAGGCGCGCGGCATCCGGCACTGGGGGGTCCTCGCGAAGACCGCCGGAGCCCTGTTCATCCGCTCCTACGAGCGCGGCGAGCGCGTCTACCTGGCGATGGTCAGCCGCGGCTACGCCGGCTCGATGCCGGTGATCGACGAGGTGGTGGCCACCCGCACGCAGTGGGCGTACGCGGCCGCGCTCCCGGTAACGGCGCTCGCCGTCTGTCTGATGGGATGGACCCTGTGAGCCCTGTGAACGCACCCACGCCCGCCGCCCCGCCCTCCCTGGAGGTCTCCGGCCTCGCCTACGCCTACCCCGACGGCCACCAGGCCCTCTTCGGGGTCGACCTCACGGTCGGGCACGGCGAGCGGGTGGCGCTGCTCGGTCCCAACGGTGCCGGCAAGACCACCCTGGTGCTGCACCTCAACGGCATCCTGACCGGCGGTGTCGGGACCGTGAGCGTGGCCGGGCTGCCCGTGGAGAAGCGGAACTTCGCCGAGATCCGCCGCCGGGTCGGCATCGTCTTCCAGGACCCCGACGACCAGCTGTTCATGCCGACCGTCCGCGAGGACGTGGCCTTCGGCCCGGCCGCCGCCGGACTGCGCGGCGCCGAGCTGGAGGAGCGGGTCCGCGACGCCCTGGAACAGGTCGGGATGGCCGCCTTCGCGGACCGGCCCCCGCACCACCTGTCCTTCGGGCAGCGCCGCCGGGTCGCGGTGGCGACCGTACTGGCCATGCGGCCCGAGATCCTCGTCCTGGACGAGCCGTCCTCCAACCTGGACCCGGCCTCGCGCCGCGAGCTCGCGGACATCCTGCGCTCCCTGGACGTCACCGTGCTGATGGTGACGCACGACCTGCCCTACGCGCTGGAGCTCTGCCCGCGCGCGGTGATCCTCAGCGAGGGCACCATCGTGGCCGACGGCAGGACCCAGGACGTGCTGTGCGACGAGAAGCTGATGCGGGCCCACCGGCTGGAGCTGCCCTTCGGGTTCGACCCGCGCTCCGTCGTCGTCGGCTGAGCGTGCGCCGGGTACCCCGCGCGGTGGCATAACCGCCGGTCGGGGGTTGTTGCACAGGCCGTGGACATCAAGGGTGTGGTGGCGGAGGGCTTCGAGCCCGTCAGGGACGCGTTCGTACGCAACTTCCAGGTGCTCGGGGACCGGGGCGCGGCGGTGGCCGTGTACCGCGACGGGCGCAAGGTCGTGGACCTCTGGGCCGGCACCAAGGACGCCGAAGGCACCGAACCCTGGGCCGAGGACACCGCGCAGATCGTCCGCTCCGCGACCAAGGGCGTGGCCGCGGCCGTACCGCTGCTGCTCCAGCAGCGCGGGCTGCTGGACCTGGACGCGCCCGTGAGCTCGTACTGGCCGGAGTTCAAGGCGGGCGGCAAGGAGCGGACCCGGGTCCGCGACCTGCTCGCGCACCGCGCGGGGGTCCCGGCCCTGGACCGCGGGCTGACGGTGGCCGAGGCCGCGGACGGGGTCTCCGGAGCGCGGGCGGTCGCCGCCCAGCAGGCCTTCTGGGAGCCCGGCACCGAGCACGGGTACCACGCGCAGACCTTCAGCTGGCTGCTGTCCGAGCTGGTGCTGCGGGCGACCGGCCGCACGCTGGGGGGCATCCTCGCCGAGGAGATCGCGGAGCCGCTGGGGCTGGACTTCTGGATCGGCCTGCCGGAGACGGAGGCGCACCGGGTGGGCCGGGTGGGGCCGGTCGATCCGCCCGAGAGCGCGGGCACGCTCAGGACCCGGCCGAAGCGAAACGTTTCCGCGGCCTACGCCGACCCGGACTCCCTCACCCGCCGAGCCTTCGCGGCCATCTTCCCGCTGCCCGACGAGAACGACCCCGCCTACCGGGCCGCCGAACTGCCGGCCTCCGCGGGCATCGGCACGGCCCGCGCCCTGGCCCGCTTCTACGCGGCCACCATCGGGGTGGTGGAGGACGGGGCCCGGATCTTCACCCCGGCCACCACCGCGCTGGCCGGCAAGGAGTTCTCCTCGGGCCCCGACCGCGTGCTCGTGGTCAACACCCGCTTCGGTCCCGGCTACATGCTGCACGGCCCGGCCTCGCCGCTGCTGTCCCCGGCTTCGTTCGGGCACCCGGGCCGCGGCGGCTCGCTGGCCTTCGCGGACCCGGAGGCGGGCATCGGCTTCGGCTACGTCACCAACGCCCACGCCAAGTCGGTCACCGCCGACCCGCGCGCCCAGGCCCTGGTCCGGGCGGTCCGCTCGGCGCTGTAGCGGGCCCGGCGAAAGGGCGTCGCACGGGCCCGGGCGGGAGCGCTGGCGTGCCTCCATGACGACCACCACGGTGCACCCCCTCTTCGCCGAAGCCCTCGCCGCACTGGGGCTGGAGCCGGACGTACGGAGCTTCCCCGACGGGACCCGCACGGCCGCCGACGCGGCCGCCGCGATCGGCTGCGAGCTCAGCCAGATCGTGAAGTCGCTGATCTTCGCCGCCGACGGCGTTCCCGTCCTGGTCCTCATGGACGGGGCCTCCCGGGTGGACGTGGAGGCGGTGCGCCGCGAGCTCGGTGCGGGCGCCGTGACCCGGGCGGACGCGGCCCTGGTCCGGGAGACCACGGGCTACGCCATCGGAGGGGTGCCGCCCTTCGGGCACCGCACCCGCACCCGGGTCCTCGCGGACCGCTCGCTGCTGGCCCACGAGGTGGTCTGGGCGGCCGCGGGCACCCCGCACACGGTGTTCCCGATGGATCCGCGCGAGCTGATCCGGCACGCGGGGGCCGCGCTGTCCGACGTACGGGAGGGCTGAGGCGGGGGCCGGACGCGCCAGGCCCCCGCCTCAGGCCCCTGGCTCAGCCCGCGTTCAGCACGGCCGCCACGATCGGGCCCGCCGCGTCGCCGCCGTGGCCGCCGCCCTCGACCATCGCCGCGGCCGCCACGTCGCCGCTGAAGCCGGTGAACCAGCTGTCCGGGTTCTGCGCCCCGTCGACCTCCGCGGAGCCGGTCTTGGCGCCCTTGTCGGAGCCGTGGACCGAGGACATCGCCTCCTGGGCGGTGCCCGAGGTGGCCGTCAGCTTCATCATCCGCACGAGCTGCGCCGCCACCGAGGGCTTCATCTTCCGGGTGGCCTTCGCGATCTCGCGGCCGTCCAGCGAGGCCTTGACAACCACCGGCTGGCGGAACACCCCGGTGCGGGCGGTCGCCGTGACCGAGGCCATGGTCAGCGGGTTCATCTGGATCTGGCCCTGGCCGATGTACGCGGCCGCCGCGGCCGGGCCGGTCGCTGCCGGGACCTTGCCGTCGACGGTGGGCACGCCGACCTTCCACTCGACGCCGTCGCCGATCCCGAAGACCTCGCGGGCCTCCTTGGGGAGCGCGTCCTCGTCGCCGACCGGCTTGATCTGCTTGATGAAGGCGGTGTTGCAGGACTGGGCGAAGCTCGTCGCGAAGGTCTCGCCGTCCAGCTTGAAGCCCTTGAGGTTCTTGAAGGTCCTGCCTCCCCACGACACCTCCGCCGGGCATTCGGCGACCTTGTCGGCCGCCACCAGACCCCGGTCCAGCAGCATCGCGCCGGTCACGATCTTCATCGTGGAGCCGGGCGCGCGGGCCCCGCTGAGGGAGGCGGGGAAGCCGTCCCCGCGGTGGTCGGCGACGGCCAGGACGTTGCCCGTGCTCGGCTGGACGGCGACCACCGAGGCCTGCGGGAACTTCAGCACCGCCTGCTCGGCCGCCGCCTGGACGTCCGCGTCCAGGACGGTCTCGATCTCCCCGGGCTTCCCCTCGATCACCGTGAGCAGGGTCCGCCGGGGAGCCTCCTGGGCGACCGGCTCGATCCACAGCTCGGCGCCGCTCGTGCCGCCCAGCCGCTCCCCGTAGGTCTTGCGCAGGCTGTCGAGGACCGGGCGCAGCGAGGGGTACTTCTCGGCCGTCAGCTCCCGGCCCTTGCGGTCGACGGCCTTGACCGGAGGGTTGGCCGGCGCCCCGCCGCGCAGCTTCTCGCCCTTCTGGAGCTGCGGGTGGAGCACCGAGGGCTGCCAGTCGACGAGCGGCAGCCCCGTGGTGGTGCCGCGGACCACGGTCAGCTTGGACTCGTAGGCGAGGGGCTTGGTGACCCCCTCGTAGGTGACCTCGGCCGCGACGGAGTACGCCACCGTGGTTCCGGTCTGCGCGCCGGGGGTGATGGCGACCTTGGACACGTAGGCCTTGCTCTTGAAGTCCCCGAGGGCGCCCTGGGCCTCCGCCGGGTTGTTCGTCAGATCGGCTCCCGCCCGGGCGTCCCCGGCGGCCCACGCGGCGAAGAAGGCCGCGGCGGTCGCCGCGGCGTCCTTGTCGCTGACCGGCCCGGTGCCCTTGGCGGGCACGGCCGGGCCGCTCGCGCTCGTGCTCGCGCTCTTGGCGCCGTCGTCGCCGCTGTCCCCCACCAGCGCGTACACCCCATACGTGGCCCCGCCCAGCATCGCCAGGAAGGCTCCGCCCACGACGGCTCCCTTTGCAGCCCCGTTCATGTCCCGTCCCCGTTTCGTTCCCGTGTGCCCCGACCCCGGCCCCTCGGACACTGAACGTGTTCAAGTGGCCCCTGGGGAGACCTTACGTCGAACAGACAAACGCTTCAGGGGTTTGGTTGCCCCGGGCGCACGGGATTGCAGAGGCCCCGCTAGGGGGTGTCCGCAAAGTGGCGCCTGGCTCGCGACGCCCGGCACGCGCTCTCGGCGCGCCGGGCGGAAGCCCGAGTACGTCCAGTACGCGGGCTTCCGCCCGGCACACCGAGAGCACGCACCGAACGCCGCGAGGGCGCCCTCCGGGCGCCCGGCGCCACTTTGCGGACACCCCCTAGACCCAGGTGTCCAGCCACATCCGGTTCTGCCAGGAATCCATCGGGATGGACTGGCCCGTGTAGATGGGCCAGAAATAGATGAAGTTCCACACGATCAGGAGCACGAGGACGCCCGCCGCGACCGCGCCCAGGGCGCGGCGGCGTTCCGAGGAGCCGGCCGGGCCCAGGAGGGCGCCGATCATCATGGCCACCGCCAGGCACAGGTACGGGACGAAGACCACGGCGTAGAAGAAGAAGATGGTCCGCTCCTGGTAGTTGAACCAGGGCAGCAGGCCGGCGCCCAGGGCGCACGCGATCGCGCCCGCGCGCCAGTCGCGGCGGAAGATCCAGCGCCACAGCACGTACAGCAGGGCGAAGCAGCCCGTCCACCACAGCAGCGGCGTGCCGAGCGCCAGCACCTCGCGCGCGCACTTGGCCGTCTCGGTCGCCGGGCAGCCGTCGGTGCCGGGGGCGGGGGACTCGTAGAAGTAGGAGACGGGACGGCCCAGGATCAGCCAGCTCCACGGGTTCGACTCGTAGGTGTGGCCGGAGGTCAGGCCCACGTGGAACTTGTAGACCTCCGTCTCGTAGTGCCACAGGCTGCGCAGCCACTCCGGGACGAAGGACCACGAGCTGTGCTGGTCGTTCTTGGCGGCCCAGTCGCGGAAGTAGCCGCCCTTGCCGTTGTCGGGGGAGAGGATCCAGCCGAGCCACGAGGCCAGGTAGACGGAGATCGCCACGGGGACCAGGGAGAGGAAGGCGGGCCCGCTGTCCCGGCGCAGCATCGCCGCGTACGGGGCGCCCGCGCCCGCGGTGCGGCGGGCGGCCGCGTCCCACAGCACGGTCAGCACGCCGAAGAAGGCGAGCACGATCAGGCCGTTCCACTTCGTACCGAAGGCCAGGCCCAGGCTGATGCCGGCCAGCAGCCGGTACGGGCGCCAGCCCAGCTTCAGCGTCTCCGCGATCCGGGCGTCCGGCCGGGTCCGCCCCTCCTCGTCCACCGGGAGCGCCGCCGCGAGCCGGGCCCGCGCCTTGTCCCGGTCGATGACGAGCGCTCCGAAGGCGCCGAGCACGAAGAACATCAGCACCAGGTCGAGCAGCGCGGTCCGGCTCATCACCAGGTGCAGGCCGTCCACGGCGAGCAGCAGGCCGGCCAGGCAGCCCAGGAAGGTGGAACGGAACAGCCGCCGGCCGATGCGGCACAGCATCAGCACGGACAGGGTGCCGAGCAGCGCGGTCATGAACCGCCAGCCGAACGGGTCGAAGCCGAACATCCACTCGCCGAGCCCGATCACCCATTTGCCGACCGGCGGGTGCACGACGTAGCCCGGGTCCAGCGGGAGCGGGACCCCGTCGGGGTTGGCGAGGACCGACTTGTCGATGTCCTTGGGCCAGCTCGCCTCGTAGCCCTGCTTGATCGTGGCCCAGGCGTCCTTGGCGTAGTACGTCTCGTCGAATATCACCGCCTTCGGGGTGCCCAGATGGGCGAACCGCAGCACCCCCGCGACCAGCGCCACCAGCAGCGGACCGGCCCAGGCCAGCACCCGCTCCCAGCGCACCGCCGCGGCCGGACCGATCCCGATCTGCGCCCACAGCTGCGCGGACGGCCGCGCGTACGGGGGCACCAGGCGGGTGCGGACGTCCGACTGCCGCTTCGCCCCGGCGGGCGGCGCGTAGCCGAAGCCGCGCAGGCGGCGCAGCCAGGCGGACGGCTGGTCGGCGGGGGCCTGGCCGGGCCCTGCCTCGGTGGCGGGCGGGGCCCCCGCAGGGCTGGGCGGCGGCGTCGCGGTACTGGTCACCGGCACATCGTAGGGAACGACCCTGTGCCGGACCCAGGGGGACGGGAGTGTGGGGCGCGGCGGTTGGGGCGGCTGAGAGGATGGGGCGGTGACCACTGACCAGCCGCGCACCGCCGAAGCCGCCTCCCCGGCCCCCTCCCACGCACCGGGGGCGGGCGTCCTCGTCCTCGCCGGGACCCCCATCGGGGACCTCGCCGACGCCCCGCCGCGGCTCGCCTCCGAGCTGGAGCGGGCCGACGTGATCGCCGCCGAGGACACCCGGCGGCTGCGCAGGCTGACGCAGGGGCTCGGCGTGTTCACCACCGGCCGGGTCCTGTCGTACTTCGAGGGCAACGAGTCCGCGCGCACCCCCGAACTGGTCGAGGCCCTGGAGGCCGGCAAGCGAGTGCTCCTGGTGACGGACGCCGGCATGCCCTCCGTCTCCGACCCCGGCTACCGGCTGGTCGCCGCCGCGGTGGAGAAGGACATCAAGGTCACGGCCGTCCCCGGCCCCTCCGCCGTGCTCACCGCGCTCGCCCTCTCCGGGCTGCCGGTCGACCGCTTCTGCTTCGAGGGCTTCCTGCCGCGCAAGGCCGGCGAGCGGCTGAGCAAGCTCCGCGAGGTGGCCGCGGAGCGCCGCACCCTCGTCTACTTCGAGGCCCCGCACCGGCTCGACGACACCCTGGCCGCCATGGCCGAGGTCTTCGGCGCCGACCGGCGGGCCGCCGTCTGCCGCGAGCTGACCAAGACCTACGAGGAGGTCAAGCGCGGCGGGCTCGGCGAGCTGGCCGCCTGGGCCGCCGAAGGCGTGCGCGGGGAGATCACCGTGGTCGTCGAGGGCGCCCCGGCCGCGGCCCCCGGCGATGTCGACGCCGAGGAGCTGGTGAACCGGGTACGGGTGCGCGAGGAGGCGGGGGAGCGGCGCAAGGAGGCCATCGCGGCGGTCGCCGCCGAGGCCGGGGTACCCAAGCGCGAGGTGTTCGACGCGGTGGTCGCGGCAAAGAACGCGGCACAAAAGTCGCCGTGAGTCGGTAAAGGGCTAACCTGAAAAGCAAAGCTCAGACCGCGCACGGGGCGCTTTGGGCATGACTCGCCCAAGGACCGTCCAACACTGGACAGGGCCTGATGCGCTCCCGCCCGAAGAGGCGTCCACTGGCAATGGCAGCAGTGGAACAAGAGGAGCTGGCATGAGTGAGATCGCCGAACCCCGTCCCCTTCCCCAACCGGCCGGACCCGTCGCCGCGCCGACCGTGACGGCCGTCCCCGTGACGGGGACCGCTCCCGCATCCGTGCCGACCGTGCACGAGGCCTACTCCTTCGCCTGCATGAAGTGCGGCTACGGCTGGGAGCAGGGCTACGAGATAGAGCACCACACCGACGGCAGGGGCATGCCGTTCATCGTCTACACCGCCGACGGCGAGCGGGTCCCCTCCCCGCTGTCGAACCCGACCTGCCACAACTGCGGCGGCCACGTGGTGCGGATCATGCGGGAGGGGCAGGTCAAGTCGGTCATCGGCATGCTCGACCAGCTCTACCACCACCGCGCGGCCCCGGGGATCGCCGGACCCGTGCCCGCCGGGTACACGGCGAAGGCGCCGAAGGCCCCGAAGCAGCGCAAGGCCGCCCTGCACGACGCCCCCGGGCCGGTCCCGGTGGAACGGCCCGGGCTGATGGCCCGGCTGCTGGGGTTCTTCCGCCGGTCATAAGATCGGCCGTATGAGCCGTAGCACGCCGAACGACGCGCCGCCCCCGCTGCCCGAACCGCTCCGGGTGGCGGTCGCGGACTCGCACACCCACCTGGACATGCAGTCCGGCACCGTCGAGGAGGGCCTCGCCAAGGCCGCCTCCGTCGGGGTGACCACCGTGGTCCAGGTGGGCTGCGACGTGAAGGGCTCCCGCTGGGCCGCCGAGACCGCCGCCGCGTACGAGAACGTCCACGCGGCCGTGGCCCTGCACCCCAACGAAGCCCCACGGATCGTGCACGGGGACCCCGACGGCTGGTCGCGTCAGGGCGCCCGGACGGGCGGCGGCGAGGCCGCGCTCGACGACGCGCTCGCCGAGATCGAGGCCCTGGCCGCGCTCGCGCACGTCAAGGCGGTCGGCGAGACCGGACTCGACTACTTCCGCACCGGCCCGGAGGGCATGGCCGCGCAGGAGCGGTCCTTCCGCGCACACATCGAGATCGCCAAACGGCAGGGCAAGGCCCTGGTCATCCACGACCGCGAGGCCCACGCGGACGTGCTGCGCGTCCTGCGCGAGGAGGGCGCCCCCGAGCGGACCGTCTTCCACTGCTACTCCGGAGACGCGGAGATGGCCCGGGAGTGCGCCGCCGCCGGCTACTACATGTCCTTCGCCGGGACCGTCACCTTCAAGAACGCGGCCCCGCTGCGCGAGGCCCTGGCGGTGGCCCCGCTGGAACTGGTGCTCGTCGAGACGGACGCCCCGTACCTCACCCCGGCCCCCTACCGCGGACGGCCCAACGCGCCGTACCTCATTCCGCTGACCGTACGGGCCATGGCCGCGGTCCGCGGCATCGACGAGGACGCCATGGCGACCGCCCTGGCGGCCAACACGGCCCGCGCCTTCGCCTACTGAGCACCCCGCAGGACCGCTCACCCGTTCGCCACGTTCCGTAGCCGTCCCGCTTTGTAGCGTGACGGCCGCTCCGCTAGGGTGCCGTGCCCGAAGCAGCCGGACGGACCAGTGGAGCGAGCGCGATGAGCGATGTGGCCTGGCCGGCCGGTGGACGCGACCCCTGGGCCGCGGCCCCGGACCCGACCGCGGAACCGGGTCCCGGCCCGGACCCGTTCCTCGCCCCGGGCACGGACCGGGAGCCGGCGGACCCGTACGCGGAGGGGTACGCGGACCCGTATCCGGACCAGGGGGCTTTCACGGACCCGGGCCCGGATCCGCTGCGGGGCTCCGCGCCGGACCCGGACCCGTTCCCGGGCCGGGGGTCGGCCGCCCCCGGCCCGCACCCGGAACCCGCGGTGCCCGCGCCCCGGGGCGGCGGGCGGCGCCGGACGGCCGCGGAGCCCGGGGCGGGCCGCCGGGCGCGCGGCCGCAGCCCCGCCCCCGCCGGTACCGCACCGGGACCCGACCTCCAGCCGGAGCCACCCGCCACCGGCCGCCGGCGCCGCACCGGGGCGGCCCCGGACACCGTCCCGGTCCCCGCCGGAGCGACGGCCCCGGCGGGGACCGGGCGGCGCCGGGGCGGCCCCGGCACCGTGCCCGCGCCGGGTACCGGTACCGGCGCCGGTACGGTCCCCGTCCCCGTCCCCGTCCCCGTCCCCGTCCCCGTCCCCGTCCCCGGCACCCGGCGGCGCCGCGGCGCCGCCCCCGCCTCCCGCGACACCTGGCGGCGCATCGTGCCGCAGGCCCTGGTCGTCGCCTTCCTCGCGGGCGGCACCACCGCCTTCGTCGCCGCCGACAAGTCCGTACGGCTCACCGTCGACGGGGTCCCGCGGACCCTGCACACCTTCGCCGACGACGTCGACGAGCTGCTCGCCGCAGAAGGACTGGCCACCGGCCCCCACGACCTCATCGCCCCGGCCGGGGCCGAGGTCCTCGACGACGGGGACGAGATCGTCCTGCGCTACGGCCGCCCGCTGAGCCTCACCCTCGACGGACAGCAGCGCGAGGTGTGGACCACCGCCCGCACCGTGGACGGCGCACTGCGCCAGTTCGGCATCCGCGCCGAGGGTGCCTACCTCTCCGCCCCCCGCACCGCCCCCGTCCCCCGGACCGGCCTGACCCTCGCCGTCCGCACCGAACGCAGCATCACCTTCATGGCCGACGGCCGCGAGCGGACCATCCGCACCAACGCCGCCACCGTGCAGGAGGCCCTCGACGAAGCCGGGATCACCCTCCACGGCCAGGACACCACCTCCGTGCCCGCCGGCTCCTTCCCGCGCGACGGCCAGACCGTCACCGTGCTCCGCATCAGCGGCACCCGCGAGATCCGCGAGGAACACATCCCGTACGCGACCGAGCGGGTCAAGGACCCCGCCCTCTTCGCCGGAACCGAAGTCGTCGAGCGCTCGGGGCGGCCCGGAGCGCGCAGGGTCACGTACAGCCTGCGCACCGTCAACGGGGTCCGGCAAAAACCCCGCCGGGTCGCCGAGGAGACCGTCCGCGAGCCCGTCAGCCAGCTCGTCAAGGTCGGCACCAGGGCGCTGCCCACCTCCGTCCAGGGCGCGGACGGCCTCGACTGGGGCGCGCTGGCCCGCTGCGAGTCGGGCGGCCGGCCCGGCGCCACCGACGCCTCGGGGACGTACGGGGGGCTCTACCAGTTCGACGTGCAGACCTGGCAGGCCCTCGGCGGCAGCGGCCGGCCGCAGGACGCTCCGGGCCCGGAACAGACGTACCGCGCCAAGAAGCTGTACGTCCAGCGGGGGGCGAGTCCCTGGCCACACTGCGGCCGTACCCTTTATCGGTGAGCACCGCAGAGCAGCAGCCCGAATCCTCCGCGCCGGAGACCGCCCAGCCCGAGACCGCCACCCCCGAACCGTCCGCCCTCCTCGGCGCGGCCGACATCCGGGAGCTGGCCGCCGTACTCGGCGTACGGCCGACGAAGCAGAAGGGCCAGAACTTCGTCATCGACGCCAACACCGTGCGCCGCATCGTGCGCACCGCCGAGGTCCGGCCGGACGACGTGGTCGTCGAGGTCGGACCCGGGCTGGGCTCGCTGACGCTGGCACTGCTGGAGGCCGCCGACCGGGTCGTCGCCGTCGAGATCGACGACATCCTGGCCGCCGCGCTGCCCGCCACCATCGAGGCGCGGATGCCGGAGCGCAAGGACCGCTTCGCGCTGGTCCACTCCGACGCCATGCTGGTCAAGGAGCTGCCCGGGCCGCCGCCCACCGCGCTCGTCGCGAACCTTCCCTACAACGTCGCCGTGCCGGTCCTGCTCACCATGCTCGACCGCTTCCCCAGCATCGAGCGGACCCTGGTCATGGTGCAGGCCGAGGTCGCCGACCGGCTGGCCGCCGAACCCGGCAACAAGGTCTACGGGGTCCCCTCCGTCAAGGCCAACTGGTACGCGGACGTCAAGCGGGCCGGCGCCATCGGCCGCAAGGTCTTCTGGCCCGCACCGAACGTCGACTCCGGACTCGTCTCCCTGGTCCGCCGGGCCGAGCCGGTCAAGACCACCGCGACCAAGGCCGAGGTCTTCGCCGTCGTCGACGCGGCCTTCGCCCAGCGCCGCAAGACCCTGCGCGCGGCCCTGTCCGGCTGGGCCGGATCGGCCGCGGGCGCCGAGGCGGCCCTGGTCGCCGCCGGGATCTCCCCGCAGGCCCGCGGCGAATCCCTGACCGTCGAGGAGTTCGCGGCGATCGCCGAGCACAAGCCCGCCGCGGAGAGGCCCGCGCTGTGAGCGACGCGATCACCGTACGGGTCCCCGCGAAGGTCAACGTCCAGCTGGCGGTGGGCGCGGCCCGCCCGGACGGCTTCCACGACCTCGCCAACGTCTTCCTCGCCGTCTCCCTCCACGACGAGGTCACCGCGACCCCGGCCGCCGGGCTCACCGTCACCTGCGCCGGCCCGGACGCCGACAAGGTGCCGCTCGACCGCACCAACCTGGCGGCCCGGGCGGCCGAGCTCCTGGCCGAGCGGGCGGGCATCGCACCCGACGTGCACCTGCACATCGAGAAGCGGATCCCGGTGGCGGGCGGCATGGCCGGCGGCAGCGCCGACGGGGCGGCCGCGCTCCTCGCCTGCGACGCCCTCTGGGGTCTGAAGACCCCGGCCGAGGACCTCCTCGCCCTCTGCGCGGAGCTGGGCAGCGACGTGCCGTTCAGCCTGGTCGGCGGGGCGGCGCTGGGAGTGGGGCGCGGGGAGATCCTGACCCCCGTCGCGGCCGGCACCTTCCACTGGGTGTTCGCCGTGGCCGACGGCGGGCTCTCCACCCCGGCGGTGTTCCGAGAGTTCGACCGGCTCACCGCCGGCACGGAGGTCCCCGTGCCACAGGCCTCCCCGGCCCTGCTCGCGGCCCTCGCCTCCGGCGACCCCGACGCGCTGGCCGCCACCCTGGCCAACGGGCTCCAGCCCGCGGCCCTCTCGCTGCGGCCCTCGCTGGCCGACACCCTCGCGGCGGGGGTCGGTGCCGGGGCGCTGGCCGCGCTGGTCTCCGGCTCGGGCCCGACCACGGCCTTCCTCGTCCGCGACGCGGAGTCCGCGGCCAAGGTGGCCGCCGCGCTGGCCGCCTCCGGCACCTGCCGCAGCACCCACCTGGCCACGAGCCCGGCCCCGGGCGCGACCGTCCTCTGACCCCGGCCCGGCTGCGCCCATGCCGCTGCGCGGCGCCGAGTCCCCTACCCGCCCTTCGCCCGTTCCCCGGGCCCTGCCCGGACCCGTTGCGGGGGCCAGCCCCCGCACCCCCGCTCCTCAAACGCCGGAGGGGCTGGGTTGCCCGCAGGGCGATTCCAGCCCCTCCGGCGTTTGAGGAGCGGGGTCTGGGGCGGAGCCCCAGGGAACGGTGGAAGGGCGGGTAGGGGAGCTCCGCCCCGCGCCTCGTGTCCCCCGGGCTCCGGGTACCTAGGCCGGGCTGAGTACGCGCGCCCTGTCGGCCGGAGGCGCCGCGCGGGAGCGTGGGGGCATGGGAGCCAGCGCAAGCGACATCGCCGCAGCCACCCCCGCGACGCGGGACCGTTATGTCGACCTGCTCCGGGTCGCCTCGCTCGGGACCGTCATCGCCGGGCACTGGCTGATGGCCGCCGTCAGTACCGGCGGCATAGGGAATCTGCTCGCCGTCGTGCCGCCGCTCCAGGTGCTCACCTGGGCCCTCCAGGTGATGCCCGTGTTCTTCTTCGTCGGAGGGTTCTCGCACGCCCTGTCCTACCGTTCCCTCGCGCGCCGCACCGAGGGCCCCCTCTACGCCGTCTTCGTGCGGGCCCGGCTGCGCAGGCTGCTGCGGCCCACCCTGGTGTTCGTGGCCGTCTGGACCGCCGCGGCCCTCGCCGCGCAGCTCCTCGGCGCGGGCGGCGGGCGCCTGTCCGGGGCGGCGTTCAGGCTGGTCACGCAGCCGCTGTGGTTCATCGGGATCTACCTCGCGATGGTCGCCCTGACCCCGCCCCTGCTGGCCTTGCACGAGCGCTGCGGCTGGGCCGCCTTCGGCGCCCTGGCCGCGGCGGCGGCCGCCGTCGACCTGCTGCGCTTCGCGGGCGGTGTCCCGTACGCCGAGTTCCTGAACTTCGGCTTCGTCTGGCTGGCCGTCCACCAGCTCGGCTTCCTGCGCGCCGACGGGCGGCTCCGCCGTCCCGGCGCCCTCGCCGCCGCCGGGCTCGCCGGGGCCGTGGCGCTGGTGGCGTACGGGCCGTACCCGCTGTCCATGGTCGGGATGCCCGGGGAGAAGGTCTCCAACATGGCCCCGCCCACCCTCGCCCTGCTCGCGCACGGGATCTGGCTGGTGGGCGCCGTGGAGCTGCTCAGGGCCCCGGCCGCGGCCTGGCTGGCCCGGCCCCGGGTCTGGCGCGGGGTGGTCGCCGCCAACGGGGTCGCCATGACGGCCTTCCTCTGGCACCTCACCGCGATGCTCGCCGTGTACGCCGCCCAGCTCGGTCTGGGCATCGCCCTGCCCGAGCCCGCCGGGGCGGCCTGGTGGGTCCAGGTCCCGGTCCGGTTCCTCGCCGCCGCCGCGCTGACCGGCGTACTCGTCGCGGTGTTCCGGCGCTTCGAGGCCCCCGTCAGGAGCGGCGCCCGCCCCGGCGCCCGCTCCGGCTCCGGCCCCCGCGCCGCCCTCGGCACCGCCCTGTGCCTCCTCGGCGTCCTCGGGCTGTCCACGACCGGCCTCGGCGGTCTCCTGGAAGGCCACAGCGCCACCCTGATCGCGCTCCCGGTCACCGCGCCCGCCGCGATCGGCATGGCGCTGGGCGGCTGGCTGCTGGTGGAACGGTCCGGCACTTCGCGGAGGGTTAGGCTGAGGGGCTGATCCACACCCCTTCCCTGGAGCGCTCCTGATGGCCGTCAACCTGGTCAATGTCGAGGCAGTCAGCAAGGTGTACGGAACCCGTACCCTGCTCGACGGCATCTCCCTCGGCGTATCCGAGGGGGACCGGATCGGTGTCGTAGGCCGCAACGGCGACGGCAAGACCACCCTCATCCGCATGCTCGCCAAGCTGGAGGAGCCGGACAGCGGCCGGGTCACCCAGAACAGCGGCCTGCACATGGGCGTGCTCACCCAGCACGACTCCCTCGACCCCAAGGCCACCGTCCGCCACGAGATCATCGGGGACATGGCCGACCACGAGTGGGCCGGCAACGCCAAGATCCGCGACGTGCTGACCGGCCTGTTCGGCGGGCTCGACCTGCCCGGCTTCGGCCAGGGCCTCGACACCGTCATCGGCCCGCTGTCCGGCGGCGAGCGCCGCCGCATCGCGCTCGCCAAGCTGCTCATCGCCGACCAGGACCTCCTCGTACTCGACGAGCCCACCAACCACCTCGACGTCGAGGGCATCTCCTGGCTGGCCAAGCACCTCCAGGAACGCCGCTCCGCACTCGTCTGCGTCACCCACGACCGGTGGTTCCTCGACCAGGTCTGCACCCGCATGTGGGACGTCCAGCGCGGTGACGTCCACGAGTACGAGGGCGGCTACAGCGACTACGTCTTCGCCCGCGCCGAGCGCGACCGCATCGCCGCCACGGAGGAGTCCAAGCGGCAGAACCTGATGCGCAAGGAGCTCGCCTGGCTGCGCCGCGGCGCCCCCGCCCGGACCTCCAAGCCGCGCTACCGCATCGAGGCCGCCAACGAGCTGATCGCCGACGTGCCGCCGCCGCGCGACAAGTCCGCGCTGATGAAGTTCGCCAACGCCCGCCTCGGCAAGACGGTGTTCGACCTGGAGGACGTGACCGTCCAGGCCGGCCCCAAGACCCTGCTCAAGCACCTCACCTGGCACCTGGGCCCCGGCGACCGCGTCGGCCTCGTCGGCGTCAACGGCGCCGGCAAGACCTCCCTGCTGCGCGCCCTCGGCGAGGCCGCCCGCACCCAGGGCGAGGTCCAGCCCGCCGCCGGCACCGTGACCGTGGGCAAGACCGTCAAGCTGGCCTACCTCTCCCAGGAGGTCGGCGAGCTCGACCCGTCCCTGCGGGTCCTGGAAGCCGTCCAGCGCGTGCGCGACCGGGTCGACCTCGGCCAGGGCCGCGAGATGACGGCCGGCCAGCTGTGCGAGCAGTTCGGCTTCACCAAGGAGAAGCAGTGGACGCCCGTCGGCGACCTCTCCGGCGGTGAGCGGCGCCGGCTGCAGATCCTGCGCCTGCTGATGGACGAGCCCAACGTCCTCTTCCTCGACGAGCCCACCAACGACCTCGACATCGAGACCCTGACCCAGCTGGAGGACCTCCTCGACGGCTGGCCCGGGTCGATGATCGTGATCTCGCACGACCGGTTCTTCATCGAGCGCACCACCGACACGGTCATGGCCCTGCTGGGCGACGCGAGCCTGCGGATGCTGCCGCGCGGACTCGACGAGTACCTGGAGCGCCGCCAGAAGATGATCGACGCGGCCTCCCCGGCGCCCGCCGCGGCCGGCGCCGGGAAGTCCTCCGCCTCCGGCGATGCGCGCGCCGCGAAGAAGGAGCTGCAGAAGATCGAGCGGCAGCTCAACAAGATGACGGACCGCGAGAGCAGCCTGCACGCCCAGATCGCCGAGAACTCCACCGACTTCGACAAGGTCGCCAAGCTCGACGCCGAACTGCGGGAACTCATCTCGGACCGGGACGACTTGGAGATGCGCTGGCTGGAGCTCGCCGAGGACGCGTAGCCCGCGGGGGCCCGCCGGCCCCAACTGGCCGATAACGGCGGCATCACGGGCCGGTTCTCCCTTGGGAACAGGGGGCGGACCGGCCCGGCCCGTACGCGCGACCAGTGATAGAAAGGGCTTCCTCCCACACCCGAAGCCGAAGGTATGCGCTGATGACCGAGCCGCCCCAGCCGCCGAACCAGCCGCCGAACCCTTCCGGTTACGGGCACCTGCCCGGGCCGCCGCAGCCCGGCTACGGATTCCCTCCGCAGGGCGAGAACCCTTACGCGAAGCAGGGTCCCTACGGCGAGCAGCCGCAGGCTCCGTACGGGCAGCAGCCGCAGGGCCCGTACGGGCAGCAGCCGCCCGGTGGCTACGGTTTCCCGCCACAGCCCCCGCACATGCCCCCCGGCATGCCGCCGGGGCCGCCCGCCGGGCCGAAGAAGAAGCTCGCCGTGGTGATCGCGGCCGCCGTCGCCGGCGTGCTCGTCCTGGGCACCGGCGGCTACTTCCTGCTCTTCGACGGCAAGGAGACGTCCGACAAGGTGATCGGGCAGGACACCACACCGCCCGCCGACGACAAGGCCTCGCCCTCCGCCTCCGTGGACAAGGGCGACGGCAGCGGCAACGGCGGCGAGGAACAGGACCTCAACGCCGGCCGCAAGCAGGGCGAGAGCAAGGTCCTGTGGTTCAAGAGCAGCACGATCGACGGTCCCGGCTCGGGCGTCGACTCCCAGGGCCAGTGGATCGTCGGCGACACCGTCGTCAAGACCCTCTGGAAGTCGGTCACCGGCTACGGGGTCAAGGACGGCAAGGAGAAGTGGACCCTCGCCCTCCCCACCGAGATCTGCGGGGTCACCGGCATGACCGCGGACGGCAAGACCGTCGTCCTGTACAAGAACGGCGAGTCCAGCGGCGCCGACTGCAACATGATGCGGATGATCGACCTGAAGGCCGGCAAGGAGGGATGGACGAAGGAGGTACCGAAGGAAGGCCTCTTCGACATCATGACCTCCGTCGACCTCGCCCTCACCGGTGACTCCCTCGTCGTCAACCGGCTGGGCACGAGCAGCGCGTTCAAGGTCAGCACCGGGGACAAGCTCTTCGACAACAAGCGGGACGAGGGCTGCCGGCCCACCGACTTCGTCGCCCTGAACGGGAAGATGATCTCGATCGCGACCTGCCAGGACGCCGACAAGACCGTCGAGGTCATGGACGCCGACCCGGTCACCGGCAAGAACACCTGGATCTACAAGCTCCCCAAGGGCTTCGACGTCAAGAACGTCTACTCGCTCGACCCGATCGTCCTGGACCTCGGCAACAGCGAGGGCAAGGAGCGTTCCATCGTGGTCCTCGGACCCGATGGCAAGCAGCGCACCACCGTCGCCGGCGAGGGCAGCTTCCCGGTCGGCTGCGGCGGCCTCTTCAACCACTCGCTCCAGAGCTGTGGTTCCTCCTACGTGGACGCGAACACCCTCTACCTGCCCACCAAGGCCGACATCGGCAAGGCGAACGAGATCGTCGCCTTCGACCTCGGCACCGGCAAGGTGAAGTGGCGCACCCCGGCCGGAGAGGGACGCACCCTCACCCCGCTGAAGGCGGCGGGCGGCCAGGTCGTCGTCTACCGCGAGGCGGAGAGCGACAAGGGCGGCGAGGTCCTCACGATCCCGGCCGCCGGGGGAACGCCCACCGCGGTCCTGCGCAACCCGTCCGGCCCCTCGGCCCCGGTGGAGAGCTCCTTCACCTCCCCGGACGTGGAGTTCGTGGACGGCCGGCTGTTCATCTCCGCCTCCCATCTGCAAGCCCAGAACAAGAGCGAGAAGTTCCTGATGGTCTTCGGCAAGTGAGGGCCCGCCCCGCGCACGGGCGGCCCGCCGCACCCCCTGCCGCACACCCCGCCGACCAGCGCGCCGAACAGTCCGCCGAGCCGCCCACCGAGAGGCAGTAGCACCGATGAGCACCCCGCCGCCCCCCAGCCAGCCGCCGTCCGGCGGGTTCGGCGCCCCGCAGGACCCGCCGCCGGCCGGCTTCGGCAAGCCCGCGGACCCGCCGCCCGGCGGTTTCGGCGGGCCCCCGCCGGTGCCCCCGGCCACGCCGGCCGGCCCCCCGCCGCCGCCGGCCCAGCCCCCGGCGGTCCCGGCCCAGCCCCCGACGGTCCCGGCCGGGCAGCCCGCCGGGCAGCCCTCGTACGGCTATCCGCAGCAGCCCTACGGCTACCCGCAGCAGCCGCAGCCCGCCACCGCGCCGATGTACGCGGCCCAGGGCCCGGCGGCGCCCGCCGGGGGCGGTGGCAACGAAGTCCGCACCCAGCTGATGATCGTCGGCGCGGCCCTGCTGGCCATCGTCCTCATCGTCGGCGGCGGCTTCTTGTACGTCTCCGGCGACGACAAGGGCTCCGGCAACCAGCCCGTGGCCGACGGCAGCGCGAGCCCCGCTGCCGGCGGCGACAAGGCCCCGGGCGGCGGCGGCACCGAGAAGGTGCCCGCCAAGACCAAGTCGAAGACGCTGGTCAACGTCCCGATGCCGGAGTCGGCCGAGATCGTCCGGATCACCGGCTCCTGGCTCACCGGCACCACCTACGCCAAGTCCGACATGGGCAAGATCGTCGGCTACAACGTGGCCGACGGCGCCAAGAAGTGGGAGATCCCGCTCGGCGCCAACGTCTGCGCCGCGAGCCGCTGGGTCTCGGACGACAAGACGGCGATCCTCTTCGACGAGGCCCTGCCGACGCCCGAGAAGAAGTACCAGCCGTGCAACCAGGTCGGCGTCATCGACCTGAACACCGGCAAGCTCCTGTGGAAGGCCCAGGCCAAGTCCCAGACCGGCGGCGACAAGCCCATCACCTTCGCCGAGGTCACCGTCAGCGGCCAGACCGTCGCCGCGGGCGGCCTCAACGGCGGCGCCGCCTGGAACCTCGCCGACGGCAAGGTCCTCTGGGGGGCCAAGACCGACGCGGACCGGTGCTCGGACCTGGGCTACGCGGGCGGCCCCGCCCTCGCCGTGATCCGCCGGTGCGGACAGCACCCGGACTACGTCCTGTCCGCCCAGGGCCTCGACCCCGTCACCGGCGCGCCGAAGGGCTCGTACAAGCTCCCCGCCGGCATCGACTTCGCCCAGATCGTCTCCACCAAGCCGCTGATCGTCGCGGCGGACGTGAACGACACCTCGAAGAACGCCACCGGCGTCAGCGACCTCTTCGTCCTCGACGACGGGGGCCAGCTCAAGGCGCGCATCTCGCTCACCTCGGGCAACTACAACCCCGAGTGCGGGGCCACCGAGGTCGAGGACTGCGTCAACATGGTCGTCGGCAACGGCAAGCTCTACCTGCCGACCGAGGAGCACAAGGGCACCACGGACTCCGGCCGCACCAACGAGATCGTCTCCTTCGACCTGGAGACCGGCAAGCTGACGGCGGACCGCGCCGACGCCGGCGAGCGCTACACCGTCTACCCGCTGCGCATGGACGGCTCCAACCTCATCGCCTACAAGTCCCCGCCCTACGACGGCGGCGGCCAGATCGTCTCCATCGACGGCAAGACGATGAAGGAGACCGTGCTCATGCAGAACCCGGACACCAAGGAATCGCAGCGCGCCGAGACCCAGTTCCTGCCGGAGAGCGCGGAGTACCGCTACCAGAACGGGAAGCTGTTCATCTCCCGCACGGCCGTCATGACCAAGTCCACCGCGTCCACCGACCCGTACTACAGCTTCGTCTCCTACACCACCGGCTGAGCCGGGCGGGCGCACCGCCCGGACCAGCAGAAGCCCCCGGAAGGTCCGTCCTTCCGGGGGCTTCTGCGCCGTATCCCCACCGCGTCGTCGAACAAGCGTGTAGCTTGCCGGGTCAGAAGGGCGGGGGTGGGTGCCTCAATGGGCGTACGGGTCATGGTGGTCGACGAGCACCGGCTGCTGGCCGAGGCGCTCGCCTCGGCCCTGAAACTGCGCGGCCACCGGGTGCTGGCCGCGGCGGCCCCGGCCGCGGGCGCCGCCGAACTCGTCATCGGCCGCGCCCCTGAGGTCTGCCTGTTCGGCACCGCCACGCCCGCCGGTCCCGGGGTCTTCGAGCCGATCGTCCGGATCAAGCGGGAGCGTCCGCAGATCGCCGTGGTCGTCCTGGGCCCGGTGCCGAGCCCGCGCGGGATCGCGGCCGCCTTCGCGGCGGGCGCCTCGGGGTACGTGCGCCACGACGAGCGCATCGAGGGCGTGGAGCGCGCCCTGGCCAAGGCCCGGGCGGGTGAAGTGGCCATCGCCCCGCAGCTGTTGCAGGGGGCCTTCGCGGAGCTGCTCAACCCCGCGGCGCAGCCCGACGACGAGGGCAGCCGGCTGCTGCGGCTGCTCACCCCGCGCGAGGTGGAGGTGCTGGTCCGGGTCGCCGAGGGCGAGGACACCCGGCTCATCGCCGCCGGGATGGCCATCGCGCCGAGCACCGCACGCACGCACGTCCAGCGGGTGCTGATGAAGCTGGGCGTGGGCTCGCGGCTGGAGGCGGCCGCGCTGGCCGCCCGTACCGGTCTGCTCGACCGGGCCGCACTGCCGCCGTCCGGGGGTGTCCGGCCCTGATCGGGGCCGGGGATTTCCCCGGCGGCACGGATTCCGGTATGCCGGTGACCAGCACGCGCACGGTGCGTGCTTTCCCCGGCGAGAGGCAGTAGGCACGTGAGCGAGAAGGCGTCTTCCCAGGCTCCCCAGGCTTCCCGGTCCTCCGAGGCCTCCGAGGCCTCCGAGGCCTCCGGGCCTTCCAAGTACCTGGTCACCGGCGGCGCCGGATACGTGGGCGGCGTGGTCGCGGCCCGTCTGCTGGAGGCGGGCCACGAGGTCACCGTCCTCGACGACCTCTCCACCGGCTTCCGTTCCGGGGTGCCGGCCGGCGCCGCGTTCGTCGAGGGCCGCATCCAGGACGCCGCCGAACACCTGGACCCCTCCTACGATGGGGTCCTGCACTTCGCGGCCTCCTCGCAGGTCGGCGAGTCCGTGGTGAACCCGGGCAAGTACTGGGAGAACAACGTCGGCGGCACCCTGGCCCTGCTGGCCGCGATGCGCGGCGCGGGCGTGCGCAGGCTGGTGTTCTCCTCCACCGCGGCGACCTACGGGGAGCCCGGCGACGGGCCGCTGACCGAGTCCTCGGTGACCGCCCCCACCAACCCGTACGGGGCCTCGAAGCTGGCCGTCGACCACATGATCGCGGGGGAGTGCGCGGCGCACGGCCTCGCGGCGGTCTCGCTGCGTTACTTCAACGTGGCCGGTGCGTACGGACGGTTCGGCGAACTGCACGACCCCGAGACCCACCTGATCCCGCTGGTGCTGCAAGTGGCCCTCGGCGAGCGGGAGTCGATCTCGGTGTTCGGCGAGGACTACCCGACCCCGGACGGCACCTGCGTACGGGACTACATCCACGTCGCCGACCTGGCCGAGGCCCATCTGGCCGCGCTGCGGGCCGCCGCCGGGGGAGAGCACCTGGTGTGCAACCTGGGCAACGGCAGCGGGTTCTCGGTCCGCGAGGTCATCGAGACGGTCCGCAAGGTCACCGGGAGGGAGATCCCCGAGGTGGTGGCCCCCCGCCGGGCCGGCGACCCGGCCTTCCTCGTCGCCTCCGCCCGCACGGCGCACGAGCGGCTCGGCTGGACCCCGACCCGCTCGGACCTCACGGGCATCGTGACGGACGCCTGGAACTTCGCCCGCGCCCGCCGCGGCTGACCCCACCGGCACCTGCGGGCATCCCCGGCACCCACCCGGGCAGGGGCGCGCGTGCGTTCCGGGCGCGCCCTCGCCGGGCGCTGCGCGCGGGCGCCCGGCGTGCGCACGCCGAGTGAAATACTCCCCGTGCAACTGCCCGCGGCACAGCAGCGGGTAAAACGGCGCTTCCGTTGGAAGCAGGCAGTCGATTTCAAGCCACCCCGGAGCCCGTCCGGATGCGCCTCGCCGGAAAATCGCTCGAAAAACTTCTGCAATTCGGCCAACCACGAGCCGACCCCGGCCCTACGCTGATGCGTGACACCGGTGGGGGCCGGTGTTGATTCAGGGGTCGAGACAAGTCGGGTACGACGTCCGCTCCGGGGTAGTGCAGAGATGTCACGGCGGCGGCCGGGGCGCCTGCGGATCACCCGGTCCGGGCGTCGTACCCGCCGTCGTCCGTTCCCCGACCCTTGGGGGTTTTGTGGTCCGTATCCGGGTACTCGTGGTCGACGATCACCGCATCTTCGCCGAATCTCTCGCCGCCGCGCTCGCGGCCGAACCGGACGTGGACGTCTCCGCGGCCGGCAGCGGCCCCGCCGCGCTGCGCTGCCTCGAACGCGGGGCGGCCGAGGGCCGCCGCTTCGACGTCCTGCTGGTCGACTCCGACCTGGCCGCCGTCCCCGCGGGCGTTCCCGTCCAGCGGGAGTCCGGCTCCGCCCCGCCCGTCGCCGACGGGATCGCACTGGTGGCGGGGGTACGGGTGTCCCATCCGGCGGTCCGCACGGTCGTGCTCGCCGAGCGCGACGACGCCCGCCGGGCCGCCCTCGCGCTCCAGGCGGGAGCCTCGGGCTGGGTGGCCAAGGACTGCTCGCTCTCGCGGCTCCTGGCCGTCATCCGCGGGGTCCTGCGCGAGGAGACGCACCTTCCGCCCGCGCTGCTCACCGGAGTGCTCCGCGAACTGACCGCGGCGCGCAAGCACCGTACCGACAGCGAACGGCTGGTGGAGTCCCTCACGCCCAGGGAGCACGAGGTGCTGCGCTGCATGGTGGCGGGACTGGGCCGCAAGGACGTGGCCGCGCGGCTGTTCCTCTCCCCGCACACGGTGCGCACCCACATGCAGAACGTGCTGGGCAAGCTGGGCGTGCACTCCACGCTCGCGGCGGTGGCCCTGGCCCGGCGGGCCGGCGTACGGCCCGCGGACCTGCCCGGACTGCCGGGGCAGGGACTAGCCGGGGATGTTGTCGAACGGAGCGGTCAACTGGCGTAGCAGGTTGGCGAGATCGCCGCGCTGCGTCCGCGAGAGCTGGGCCAGGATCGCCCGTTCCTGGGCCAGCAGCCCGGCGAGCGCCTGGTCGGCGCGGTCGCGGCCCTCGGGGCTGAGGCGCACCAGGACCCCGCGGCGGTCGTTGGGGTCCGGCAGCCGTTCGACGAGGCCCTTCTTGGCGAGCCGGTCGATGCGGTTGGTCATGGTCCCGGAGGTCACCAGGGTCTGCGTCAGCAACTGGCCCGGGGAGAGCTGGTAGGGCGCGCCGGCCCGCCGCAGCGAGGTCAGGACGTCGAACTCCCAGGGCTCCAGCCCGTGCTCGGAAAAGGCCAGCCGGCGGGCACGGTCGAGGTGCCGCGCGAGCCTGCTGACGCGGCTGAGCACCTCGAGCGGTTCCACGTCGAGGTCAGGGCGTTCCCGCCGCCATGCCGCGACCAGTCGGTCGACCTCGTCCTCCATGCGGATCAGTGTAAAGGGTCTGTCGACGTGAAGTCTCTTTAAATCGAGTATCTCGATTTCGAGTATCTTGACATCGAGATATAATTGGCGCGACCATGGGCATGGAGGGGGCCGGAGAAGGTTCCGATTCCGTCCGCACCGCCAGCAGGGAGGCTCGCACATGCATTCCGATACCGCGCCGGCCAGGATTCCGGCGTCGACATCCCCCGCCCACCCCACGGATGACGCCCCCACCTGGGACCCGCAGCAGTACCTCCGGCACGCGGGCCACCGGGCCAGGCCCTTCCTCGACCTCCTGGCCCGCATACCCGAGCTGCCCACCCGGGCCGCCCGCATCGCCGACCTCGGCTGCGGACCGGGCAACGTCACCGCGCTCCTCGCGGACCGTTGGCCCGATGCGCACATCACCGGCTACGACCTCTCCCCGGAGATGCTCCACCGCGCCGAAGCCGAGTACGCCGGTCCCACCGGCGGCGCCGGAACGCTCGACTTCCGCCACGGCAACCTCGCCGACTGGCTCCCGGAGGAGCCCTACGACCTGATCGTCTCCAACGCCGCCTTCCAGTGGGTCCCCGGCCACGCCGGATCCTTCGCCCCCTGGATCAACGGACTGCGCCCCGGCGGCACCTTCGCCTTCCAGATCCCGGGCAATTTCACCGCCCCCAGCCACCGGATCCTCGCCGACCTGTGCGACACCCCGCGCTGGCGGGCCCGGCTCGCCGGACGCGGAGCCCGCTACATCCACATCCTCGAACCCTCCGGATACCTGGAGCGGTTCACCGAGCTCGGCTGCTCCGCCGACGTGTGGGAGACCACCTACCACCAGCTGCTCCAGGGCACCGACCCGGTGCTGGACTGGGTCAAGGGCACCGCGCTGCGGCCCGTGCTCACGGCCCTGGCCGATGACGAGGAGGCGGTCGAGGCCTTCCTCGCCGAGTACCGCACCCTGCTCCGCGCCGCCTACCCCGCGGGTCCGCGCGGCACCGTCTTCCCGTTCCGCCGGATCTTCGCCGTCGCCCGCAAGGAGGCCTGAGCATGCTCGCCGGAGTCGACCACGTCCAGCTCGCCGCGCCTCCCGGCTCGGAGGAGCGGCTCCGCGCCTATTACACCGAGGTGCTCGGCATGACCGAGCTCCCCAAGCCCCCGGTGCTCGCGGCCCGCGGCGGCTGCTGGTTCGCCGCCGGGCCCGTCCAGCTGCACCTGGGCATCGAGGAGGACTTCCGCCCCGCCCGCAAGGCGCACCCGGGACTCAGGGTCGAGGGCATCGAGGCCTACGCGGACAGACTGCGGGCGCGCGGCGCCACGGTCGTCTGGGACGACGACCTGCCGGGGCACCGCCGCTTCTACTCCCAGGACCCGGTCGGCAACCGGATCGAGTTCCTGGAGCGGCACGGCACGGAACGGGGCTGACGCCCCACGCGACGGCGCCCCGCCACCGGATCTCCGGTGACGGGGCGCCGTCGTGCGCACGCGCGGTACGGGGCTCACTTCTTGCGGTGGCCCACCAGCCGCGGCTTCGCCTCCAGGTTCTCCAGTCCGTGCCAGGACAGGTTCACCAGGTGCGCCGCCACCTCGGCCTTCTTCGGCTGGCGGGTCTCCAGCCACCACTGCCCGGTCAGCGCGACCATGCCGACCAGCGCCTGCGCGTACAGCGGGGCCAGCTTCGGGTCGAAGCCGCGGGCCTTGAACTCCAGGCCCAGGATGTCCTCGACCTGCGTGGCGATGTCACTGATCAGCGAGGCGAACGTGCCCGTCGACTGGGCCACGGGGGAGTCCCGGACCAGGATCCGGAAGCCGTCCGTGTAGTTCTCGATGTAGTCCAGCAGCGCGAAGGCCGCCTGCTCCAGGAGCTCCCGCGGGTGCCCGGCCGTCAGCGCGCCCGTCACCCCGTCCAGCAGCTGGCGCATCTCGCGGTCCACGACGACCGCGTAGAGGCCCTCCTTGCCGCCGAAGTGCTCGTAGACCACCGGCTTGGAGACTCCGGCCTTCGCCGCGATCTCCTCCACCGAGGTGCCCTCGAACCCCTTCTCGGCGAACAGGGTGCGGCCGATGTCCAGCAGTTGCTGACGCCGTTCGGCGCCCGTCATCCGGACCCGGCGGCTGCGCCTGGGCTTCTCGCTGCTGGAACTGCTGCCGTCGTTTCCCACGTCCCCCATCATGCCGCGTTCGACACTTCTTCCTTGCGTCGGGCGTCGATGCGGGCCTCGGACGGCCAGCGGACGTCGGACGCCCAGCCGAGCTGTTCGAACCAGCGGATCAGGCGCGCACTGGAGTCGACCTGGCCGCGCAGCACACCGTGCCGGGCCGAGGTCGGGTCGGCGTGGTGCAGGTTGTGCCAGGACTCGCCGCAGGACAGCACCGCCAGCCACCACACGTTGCCGGAGCGGTCGCGGGACTTGAACGGGCGCTTGCCCACCGCGTGGCAGATCGAGTTGATCGACCACGTCACGTGGTGCAGCAGCGCGACCCGGACCAGGGAGCCCCAGAAGAACGCCGTGAAGGCCCCCCACCACGACATCGTCACCAGACCGCCGACCAGCGGCGGCAGCGCCAGCGAGAACATCGTCCAGAAGATGAAGTCGCGGGAGATGCGGCGGATCGCCGGGTCCTTGATCAGGTCCGGGGCGTACTTCTGCTGGTCGGTCTGCTCCTCGTCGAAGAGCCACCCGATGTGCGCCCACCACAGGCCCTTCATCAGGGCCGGCACCGTCTCGCCGAAGCGCCACGGCGAATGCGGGTCGCCCTCGTGGTCGGAGTACTTGTGGTGCTTGCGGTGGTCGGCCACCCAGCGCACCAGGGGTCCCTCGACCGCCATCGACCCCATGACCGCCAGGGCGATGCGCAGCGGCCGCTTCGCCTTGAAGGAACCGTGCGTGAAGTAGCGGTGAAAGCCGATCGTGATGCCGTGGCAGGCCAGGAAGTACATGAACACCATCAGCCCCACGTCCAGCCAGCTCACCCCCCAGCCCCAGGCGAGCGGAAGCGCCACCAGCAGGGCGAGGAAGGGCACGGTGATGAACAGCAGCAGCGCGATCTGCTCCACGGACCGCTTGCTCTCACCGCCGAGGGTCGCGGACGGCACGGACGTGCCGGAAGACGCCGAGGCGTCCTCGATCACGTCGGGACTGATGGTCATAGGTGTGTCCCCTGAGGGTGAGGGAGTCGGCAGGCGCGCCGCCCGGCCACACATCCCTACGGGTGCGTAACCTACGGCAACGTAAGTATGGCAAAGGTCCCCCTCGCGGCAAGGGGAGCGCGCTGCGATCCCGTCCTGAAGGCACTGGGCACAGGGCCGATCGGCCCGAGTCGCAGGGCCGCCGTCCCGCCTGGTGACACAGGGACCTGGTCACCGGTACGGGCCACCTATCCTGGTGTCGTCGGACAGCGCGGTCCGCACGGGCAGCCCGAGCTGCGCATCAGGAGCGGTGGCTCCGCCGGACCCAGGTCCGGGCGGGCACCACCGCGCGCATCCGGGGCCCACCTCCCAGTAGCGCTCGAAACACTGCAAGGAGCCGCACCTGTGAGCAGTGCCGACCAGGCCCACACGACCACCGCCCCGGCGACGTCCCCCGCCGGCGCGGCCAACGCCGAGCTGCGCGCGGACATCCGCCGCCTCGGCGACCTCCTCGGCGAGACCCTCGTACGCCAGGAGGGCCAGGACCTCCTCGACCTGGTCGAACGCGTCCGAGCCCTCACGCGCACCGACGGGATCGCCGCCGCCGAGCTGCTCGGCGACACCGACCTGGAGACCGCCGCCAAGCTGGTGCGCGCCTTCTCCACCTACTTCCACCTCGCCAACGTCACCGAGCAGGTGCACCGCGGCAAGGAGCTGCGCGCCCACCGCGCCGCCGAGGGCGGCCTGCTGGCCCGCACGGCCGACATGCTCAAGGACGCGGACCCCGAGCACCTGCGCGAGACGGTCAAGAACCTCAACGTCCGCCCCGTCTTCACCGCGCACCCGACCGAAGCGGCCCGCCGCAGCGTCCTCAACAAGCTGCGCCGCATCGCGGCCCTGCTGGAGGAGCCCGTCTCGGGCGCCGGCGAGCGCCGCCGCCACGACCTGCGCCTCGCGGAGAACATCGACCTCGTCTGGCAGACCGACGAACTGCGCGTGGTCCGCCCCGAGCCCGCCGACGAGGCCCGCAACGCGATCTACTACCTCGACGAGCTGCACGCCGGCGCCGTCGGCGACGTCCTCGAGGACCTCGCCGCCGAGCTCCAGCGCGTCGGCATCGAGATCCCCGCCGGCACCCGCCCGCTCACCTTCGGCACCTGGATCGGCGGCGACCGCGACGGCAACCCGAACGTCACCCCCGACGTGACCCGGGACGTGCTGATCCTCCAGCACGAGCACGGCATCACCGACGCCCTGGAACTCATCGACTTCCTGCGCGGACTGCTGTCGAACTCCATCCGCTACACCGGTGCCACCGAGGAGCTCCTCACCTCCCTCCAGGCCGACCTGGAGCGCCTCCCCGAGATCAGCCCGCGCTACAAGCGGCTGAACGCCGAGGAGCCGTACCGCCTCAAGGCCACCTGCATCCGGCAGAAGCTCCTCAACACCCGCGAGCGCCTCGCCAAGGGCATCCCGCACGAGGACGGCCGCGACTACCTCGGCACCGCCGAGCTGCTCACCGACCTGACCCTCATCCAGACCTCCCTGCGCGAGCACCGCGGCGCGCTCTTCGCCGACGGCCGCATGGACCGCACCATCCGCACGCTGGCCGCCTTCGGCCTCCAGCTCGCCACGATGGACGTGCGCGAGCACGCGGACGCCCACCACCACGCGCTCGGTCAGCTCTTCGACCGGCTCGGCGAGGAGTCCTGGCGCTACGCGGACATGCCCCGCGACTACCGCGGCCGCCTCCTGGCCAAGGAGCTCCGCTCCCGCCGCCCGCTGGCGCCCACCCCGGCCCCGCTGGACGCGGCCGGCCAGAAGACCCTCGGCGTGTTCGGCGCCATCAAGGACGCCTTCGAGAAGTTCGGCCCCGAGGTCATCGAGTCCTACATCATCTCGATGTGCCAGGGCGCCGACGACGTCTTCGCCGCCGCCGTCCTCGCCCGCGAGGCCGGCCTCATCGACCTGCACGGCGGCTGGGCCAAGATCGGCATCGTGCCGCTCCTGGAGACCACCGACGAGCTCAAGGCCGCCGACGTCATCCTCGACGAGATGCTCGCGGACCCCTCCTACCGGCGCCTCGTGTCGCTGCGCGGAGACGTCCAGGAGGTCATGCTCGGCTACTCCGACTCCTCCAAGTTCGGCGGCATCACCACCTCCCAGTGGGAGATCCACCGTGCCCAGCGCCGGCTGCGCGACGTGGCCCACCGCTACGGCGTGCGCCTGCGCCTCTTCCACGGCCGCGGCGGCACCGTCGGCCGCGGCGGCGGCCCCTCGCACGACGCGATCCTCGCGCAGCCCTGGGGCACCCTGGAGGGCGAGATCAAGGTCACCGAGCAGGGCGAGGTCATCTCCGACAAGTACCTCGTACCGTCGCTGGCCCGCGAGAACCTGGAGCTGACCGTCGCGGCCACCCTCCAGGCCTCCGCCCTGCACACCGCCCCGCGCCAGTCCGACGAGGACCTGGCCCGCTGGGACGCGGCCATGGACACCGTCTCCGACGCCGCGCACGACGCGTACCGCGCGCTCGTCGAGGACCCGGACCTGCCGGCGTACTTCTTCAAGGCCACCCCCGTGGACCAGCTCGCCGACCTGCACCTGGGCTCGCGCCCCTCGCGCCGCCCCGACTCGGGCGCGGGCCTCGACGGCCTGCGCGCCATCCCGTGGGTCTTCGGCTGGACCCAGTCCCGCCAGATCGTCCCCGGCTGGTACGGGGTCGGCTCGGGCCTGAAGGCCCTGCGCGAGGCCGGCCAGGGCGACGCGCTGACCGAGATGGGCGAGCGCTGGCACTTCTTCCGCAACTTCCTGTCCAACGTCGAGATGACGCTGGCCAAGACGGACCTGCGGATCGCCCGCCACTACGTCGACACCCTGGTGCCCGACGAGCTCAAGCACGTCTTCGCCCGCATCGAGGCCGAGCACGAGCTGACCGTCCGCGAGGTGCTGCGGATCACCGGGGGCGAGAAGCTCCTCGACTCCAACCCGGTCCTCCAGCAGACCTTCTCGGTCCGCGACGCCTACCTGGACCCGATCTCCTACCTCCAGGTCTCCCTGCTGGCCCGCCAGCGGGCGGCCGCCGAGCGCGGCGAGGAGGCGGACCCGATCCTGTCCCGGGCCCTGCTCCTCACCGTCAACGGCGTCGCGGCCGGCCTGCGCAACACCGGCTGACCCTTCGCACGAGACACCTCGTACGACGAGGCCCCCGCCACCGGAACGCTCCGGCGGCGGGGGCTCCGTCGTAGGCCCGCCAGGAGTCGGCGGCTCCTAGCTGTTGTACGTGGACTGCGCCCGCTCCAGGCCCTCCTGGACGAGGCACTCCACGGCGTCCGCCGAACGGTCGACGAACCAGTCCAGCTCCTTGCGCTCCGTGGAGGAGAAGTCCTTCAGCACGAAGTCGGCGACCTGCATCCGGCCGGGCGGGCGGCCGATGCCGCAGCGCACGCGGTGGTAGTCCGGTCCCATCGACTTGGTCATCGACTTCAGCCCGTTGTGGCCGTTGTCCCCGCCGCCCAGCTTCAGCCGCAGCGTCGGGTAGTCGATGTCCAGCTCGTCGTGGACGGCGACGATCCGGTCCAGCGGCACCTTGTAGAAGTCCCGCAGCGCCGTCACCGGTCCGCCGGAGAGGTTCATGAACGACATGGGCTTGGCCAGCACCACGCGCCGGTTCAGCGGTCCCGGCGGGCCCATCCGGCCCTCGACCACCTGGGCGCGCGCCTTGTGCGCCTTGAACTTGCCGCGCATCCGCTCCGCCAGCAGGTCGGCGACCATGAAACCGATGTTGTGGCGGTTGCCCGCGTACTCCGCACCCGGGTTCCCGAGACCCACGATCAGCCAGGGCGCCGCGTCGTCCGACATCAAAAGCTCCTTATACGAAGACGACCGCCGTCCCGCTCCAGTGGAGCCGGACGGCGGTCGTTCAGCAAGTGCTGAGGGTGAGCGGTGAGGCTCAGGCCTCGGTGCCCTCGGCGGCCGGCTCCTCGGCCTGCGCGCCGATGACCTGCAGGACGGCGATGTCGCCGTCGACGGCCAGGGTGGTGCCGGCCGGCAGGACCAGGTCGGAGGCGGTGATGGTGGCACCGGCCTCCAGGCCCGCGATCGAGACGGTGACCTCGGTCGGGATGTGCGTGGCCTCGGCCTCGACGGAGATGGTGTTCTGGAGGGTCTCCAGCATGTTGCCGCCCGGGGCCAGCTCGCCCTCGGTGACGATCGCGACGTCGACGGTGACCTTCTCGCCCTTCTTGACGATCAGGAAGTCGACGTGGGAGATCGAGCGCTTCAGCGGGTGCTTCTGCACGGCCTTCGGGATGACCAGCTCGGTGCCGCCGTCCGCGATGTCCAGGGAGATCAGGACGTTCGGGGTGCGGAGCGCCAGCGCCAGGGCGTGGGCGTCGACGTTGACGTGCTTCGGGTCGGTGCCGTGGCCGTAGATGACCGCGGGGGTCAGGGCGTCGCGGCGGGCCTGGCGGGCGGAGCCCTTGCCGAAGTTTTCGCGGACCTTCGCGGCAAGCTTGATCTCGGACATGCTCACTCCTCGTGGGGTGACGGAAATGGACGACAGTCACCCGGCCGGAACACGGCCTGCTACGAAGAGCGCGTCGATAACGGAGCATCCGCACCCTGTGGAAAACAGGTACGGCCTCCCTCGCCGAGCAACTCGAGGAGTGTACCCGGGGAGGGAGGCCGTACCCAAAACGATCTCTGCGGTGACTGCTACTGCTGCTCTTCGAACAGGCTGGTGACCGAGCCGTCCTCGAAGACCTCGCGCACGGCGCGGGCGATCATCGGGGCGATGGAGAGCACCGTGATCTTGTCGAGCTCCAGGTCGGACGGGTCCGGCAGGGTGTTCGTGAACACGAACTCGCTGACCTTGGAGTTCTTCAGGCGGTCGGCGGCCGGGCCCGACAGGATGCCGTGCGTGGCCGTCACGATGACGTCCTCCGCGCCGTGCGCGAAGAGCGCGTCGGCCGCGGCGCAGATGGTGCCACCGGTGTCGATCATGTCGTCGACCAGGACGCAGACGCGGCCCTTGACCTCACCGACGACCTCGTGGACGGTCACCTGGTTGGCGACGTCCTTGTCACGGCGCTTGTGCACGATCGCCAGGGGGGCGTCCAGGCGGTCGCACCAGCGGTCGGCGACGCGCACGCGGCCGGCGTCCGGGGAGACGATCGTCAGCTTGGAGCGGTCGACCTTGGCACCGACGTAGTCCGCGAGGACCGACAGGGCCGAAAGGTGGTCGACCGGGCCGTCGAAGAAGCCCTGGATCTGGTCGGTGTGCAGGTCGACCGTGAGGATGCGGTCCGCACCCGCGGTCTTCAGCAGGTCGGCGACCAGGCGGGCCGAGATCGGCTCGCGGCCCTTGTGCTTCTTGTCCTGGCGGGCGTACCCGTAGGACGGGACGATCACGGTGATGGAGCGTGCCGACGCGCGCTTGAGCGCGTCGATCATGATCAGCTGCTCCATGATCCACTTGTTGATCGGAGCCGTGTGGCTCTGGATCAGGAAGCAGTCCGCGCCACGCGCCGACTCCTGGAAGCGGACGTAGATCTCGCCGTTCGCGAAGTCGAAAGCCTTGGTCGGCACGAGGCCGACACCGAGCTGGTGCGCGACCTCCTCGGCCAGCTCGGGGTGGGCGCGGCCGGAGAAGAGCATCAGCTTCTTCTCGCCGGTCGTCTTGATCCCGGTCACAGCACTGTCTCCTCAGACGTGGGAAAGCTGCTCGCCCCCATGTGCGTCCGTCCCGCACACGGTGAGCCAGCCGAATTGCGTTCACGTATCACGGTACGCGCTCTCGGGCGTAGCCGTTTCCGGTCAGTTCACCTCAGCGTTCGCCGGAGTCCTCGCTGACCGCCGACTGGGCCGCGGTCGCGGCGGCGCTTCCCGGACGCTTGCGGGCCACCCAGCCCTCGATATTCCGCTGCTGGCCACGGGCCACGGCCAGGGCGCCGGGCGGCACGTCCTTCGTGATCACGGAGCCGGCGGCGGTGTAGGCGCCGTCCCCGATGGTGACGGGAGCCACAAACATGTTGTCCGAACCCGTCTTGCAGTGTGAGCCGACGGTCGTGTGGTGCTTGTGCTCGCCGTCGTAGTTGACGAACACGCTGGCGGCACCGATGTTCGTGTACTCGCCGATCGTCGCGTCGCCGACGTAGGACAGGTGCGGGACCTTGGTGCCCTCGCCGATCGTGGCGTTCTTCATCTCCACGTACGTGCCGGCCTTGGCCTTCGCGCCCAGGTTCGTGCCCGGACGCAGGTAGGCGAAGGGGCCGACGCTCGCCGAGGCGCCGACGACGGCGGTGTCCGCCACGGTGTTGTCCACCCGGGCGCCGGCGCCCACGTGGGTGTCCTTCAGGCGGGTGTTGGGGCCGACCTCGGCCTGCTCGGCGATGTGCGTGGTGCCGAGCAGCTGGGTGCCCGGGTGCACGATCGCGTCCTGGCCGAAAGTCACCGTCACGTCGACGAGCGTGCTCGCCGGGTCGACGATCGTCACGCCGGCGAGCATCGCGCGCTCCAGCAGGCGGGCGTTCAGCAGGGCGCGGGCCTCGGCGAGCTGGACCCGGTTGTTGATCCCGAGGATCTGCCGGTGGTCCGCGCCCACGGCGGCGCCGACGCGGTGGCCGGCCTCGCGCAGGATGCCGAGCACGTCGGTGAGGTACTCCTCGCCCTGGCTGTTGTCGGTGCGGACCTTGCCGAGGGCGTCGGCGAGGAGGGCGCCGTCGAAGGCGAAGACCCCGGAGTTGATCTCGGCGATGGCGCGCTGGGCGTCGGTGGCGTCCTTGTGCTCGACGATGGCGGTGACCGCCCCGTCGGCGCCGCGGATGATCCGGCCGTACCCGGTGGAGTCGGGGACCTCGGCGGTGAGCACGGTGACGGCGTTGCCGTCGGCCTCGTGCGTGGCCGTCAGCGCGGCCAGGGTCTCGCCGGTCAGCAGCGGGGTGTCGCCGCAGACGACGACCACGGTGCCGGCGGGCCGGTCGCCGAGCTCTTCGAGGGCCATCCGGACGGCGTGCCCGGTGCCGTTCTGCTCGTACTGGACCGCGGTGCGGACGTCGGCGTCGATCGCGGAGAGGTGCGCGGTGACCTGCTCGCGGGCGTGCCCGACGACGACGACGAGGTGGGTGGGGTCCAGTTCGCGGGAGGCGGCGACGACGTGACCGACGAGCGAGCGCCCGCTGATCTCGTGCAGAACCTTGGGTGTGGCCGACTTCATGCGGGTGCCTTCACCCGCTGCGAGTACGACGACGGCTGCCGGGCGGTTGGCGCTCACGGGTGTGCCCTTCGGCTTCGGGTGGTGGACCCGTGAAGGATACCGGTGGGTTTGAGGCCCTAAACGAGGGTGGGTCCCGACTGTGAAGGTCAGGACCCGGACCGTGGGCTCCCCTGTCAGGACTCGAACCCGAACATAAGGCACCAAAAGCCTCAGTGCTGCCAATTACACCACAGGGGATTGATCGGCCAAACCGGACATGGAGCCCTGGTGGTCGAGCCGACGGGACCTACTATGCCGCACCGGGCGCCCTGAATGCGACGGTACAAATCCGAGCCCTTCAGCGGGATTTCCCGTCGCCTGCGGACCGGGGCCGCTGCGTAGGCTGGACGGTATGACCAGTACGGGGGAAGAGCAGGGAGAGGCGGGGGCCGGACGGGACGGGCCCCTGTGGTGGGACCGGCGCGGTTCGGCCGTGCTGGACGTGGGGCTCGCCGCGGTGTCCGCCGTCGAGTGCGGGCTGGAGGGCGTCGACTTCGCCCACGACGCGGGGATCCCGGTCTTCGCCGGGGTGCTGTTCGGGCTGCTGATCGGATCCTCGCTGGTCCTGCGGCGCCGCTGGCCGATCCTCGTGGTGCTGGTCGGCATCGCGGTGTCGCCGGCGGCCATGGGGTTCATGCTCGGGGTGGTCGGGCTGTACACGCTGGCCTCCTCCGAGGTGCCCCGGCGGATCACCGCCACCCTGGCGTCGATGTCGCTGGCCGCGACCTTCGTGGTGGCGTACCTGAGGACCAGGAACGAACCCGATGTCACCTTCACCATCCTCATCAGCCTGTCCGTGTTCCTGGCGGTGGCGCTGACCGTGCCGCCGGTGCTGCTCGGGCTGTACACGGCGGCCCGCCGGCGGCTGATGGAGAGCCTGCACGAGCGGGCGGACTCGCTGGAGCGGGAGCTGTCGCTGCTCGCGGACCGGGCGGAGGAACGGGCCGAGTGGGCCCGTACGGAGGAGCGCACCCGGATCGCGCGGGAGATGCACGACGTCGTGGCGCACCGGGTGTCGCTCATGGTGGTGCACGCCGCGGCGCTCCAGGCGATCGCCGCCAAGGACCCGGTCAAGGCGGCGAGGAACGCCGCGCTGGTCGGGGACATGGGCCGGCAGGCCCTGACGGAGCTGCGCGAGATGCTCGGCGTGCTGCGGGCGGAGGCGCCGAAGCCGGCGGCGGCCGTGACGGCGCCGGCGGCGCTGGTGGGGAGCTTCGAAGACGGCCCGACGCTGGCCGAACTGGAGGTGCTGGTCGGACAGTCCCGGGCGGCCGGGATGACGGTCGAGCTGGACGTGCACGGCGAGTACTCCGCTTACCTGGCGGAGGTGGAGCAGACCGCCTACCGGGTGGTGCAGGAGGCGCTGACCAACTGCCACAAGCACGCCGCGGGCGCACGCGTCGTCGTACGGCTGGCACACCGGGAGGGCGAGGTGGCCATGCAGGTGGAGAACGGCCCCGTCGACGGCAAGGCCGCCGAACCGGGCCTGCCGAGCGGCGGCAACGGCCTGGTCGGCATGCGCGAGCGGGTCCTGCGCCTGGGCGGCGTGTTCGTCTCCGGCCCGACGGACGAGGGCGGCTTCAAGGTCTCGGCGGTCCTGCCGGGCGAACGGGGGTAGCGGGCCCGGGTACCTGGCGGGTGGTCTCGCCGATGACCTGCGGGCGTATGTTTTCCGGTGGGGAAGGCCGGTATCCGCAGACCGGAAGCGGCTCCCGCGTCTGTGATGCGGGGCGACAGGGGGGGGAAGTGGGGATGACGGTGGGCTGGGATCCGGTGGCGGAGCTGACGGACGAGGACCGGAAGCTGTTCCAGGGGCGGTGGGAGAAGAGGCTCTGGCTGAACGTGCCGGGGCCCTTCTACACGGGCGAGACGGACACGTGCTGGACCGGGCGGCTGAACGCGCCCGGCAACGTGATGTACGCGGCGAGCACCGAGGGGACCCTCGAGTACGTGTTCCGGCAGCCGCGGAGCCCGGAAGAGGTGCGCGACGTGGTCAACGCGGCCGACGAGGAGCCCTTCCAGGAGTACGCGTACGACGGCGACCGCTGGTGGACCCCGGAGGCGGTGCGCCGGTGGTGGGCCGGCCGGGGGCGGGTCGAGGAGCACCTGGTGCTCACGCTGGCCGAGTACGCGGACAGCGTGCATCCCGCCGACCGGGACGCGGCCGCGGGCGCGCGGGAGTTCCGGGCGTACCTGGCGGGCGGGCTCGCCGCCGATCTGCGGGCGTACCTCTTCCGGCTGGAGGAGGGCCGCTACCCCGGTGAAGGGGAGCGGCTGCCGGAGCTGGGCTAGCTAGCCCGTCGTCAGGCGGGTCGGCTGGAGGCCGGTGAGGAGGAGGGTGAGGGCCTCGTCGAGGCTCGCGCCGAGGTACCAGTCGCCGGTGTGGTCCACGCAGTAGACGCGGCCCTCGCGGTCCAGGGCTAGGTGGGAGGTCCCGTCGGCCTCGATGCCGAGCGGGCACAGCTGGGTGGAGAGGGCGCGGCCGAGGTCCGCGAAGGTGCGGGCGAGGTGGAGCCCCGTCAGGGGGTCCATGCGTATCGCGGTGGGCGCGATCTGGCGGCCTGGCCCCGGGGCGGTGACGGTGAGGTTCCCGAACTCCGCCCAGGCCTCGACGGCGGCCGGGAAGACGGTGTGCCGGTGCCCGGCGGGGGTGGTGTGGTCGCGCAGGGCGTCGGCCCAGTACTCGGCCTGCTTGATGTCCCAGCGGCCCGGCTCCCAGCCGGCGGTGCGCAGGGCGGAGTCCACGGCGGCGGGGAAGCGGGTGGCCGAGGAGCGGGCGTACGAAGCGGAAGCGGTGGTCATGGCGGCTACTCGGGGTGGGAGAGGTCGACGGGGCGTACGCCGAAGTGGGCGAGGAGGGCCTCGCAGGAGCGGCAGGGCGGTGCGTAGCTGCCGTGGAGCGGGTCGCCGTCCTCGCGGATGCGGCGGGCGGTGATCTTGGAGTGCTTCAGCGAGCGGCGGGCCTCGCTGGGGGTGAGGGGTTTGCGCGAGGCGCGCTTGCTGCGGGCGCCCTCCACGGTGGCGAGGTGGCGGGAGAGCAGGATCGCCTCGGGACACCGGCCGGTGAAACGTTCGCGCTGGCCGCTCGTGAGGGTGTCGAGGAAATCCTGGACGAGGGCGTGCAGTACGGGCGGCAGGTCGGCCTTGCCGGCGGTGCCGGTGAGGGTCTCCCCGCGCACGGACAGGGCGGCGGCCACGGTGGGCAGGATCCCGTCCCGGCGGAAGCGCAGCGTGGGCACGGCGGGCCGGCCGTCCCCGCCGCCCCAGCGCAGCCGGGGATCGCCGGAGCCCGGGTCGGCCGCGGCGCCGGTCTGCGGCGGGACAGCGGCGGGACCGCCGGCTCCCGCCGGGCCCTCGGGGTCCGCGGATTCCCGCGCTCCCGCGCCTCCTGAGTGGGCGTCGGCCGCTGCTGTACGTGTTGCCGTGTTCTGCATGGTTGCGCTTTCCCTCCCGTGGCCGCGGTGCTGACCGCTGTCGCGCACGCCCCCGTGCTGTGGGGACAGCCTGTCAAATGTCTCCCGGCCTGCGGAAGCGGGGTCGAATATTCGTATCAATTCGGATCTTCCCACCCGTCCCGCGGGGTCCCCGCACACGCGCGGGTGACGTCCCGGCCGGAGCACATAGGCTGTGGTGAACCAGCCAGATCCAGCAGGGGGCTACCGCCATGACGACAGGTCGGCTCGGGCATCAGGCCGCGCCACCCAACGCCGCTTATTCGGGGCAGGTCGTGCATTTCCCGGACCCCGTCCGGGCCGCGCGCCATCCCCACGGAGTCCGGATCGACGCGAACGGGCATCCCGACTTCGCGCCGTACGCGCGCGCGGCCGTCGAGATCGCCGAGCCCCCGGAGGGCTTCGGCGTGGACGAGCTGCGCCTGACCGACTGCGTGTCCGCGAACGCGGCCATGCGGGCGACCGGCCACGAGCTGTGGGACACGGTCGGCCCGGTGTCGACCCCGCACGGCTGGACCTGGCACCACGTGTCCGGTACCCGCCGGATGGAGCTCGTCCCGGTCGAGGTGAAGTCCCTGCTGAGGCACCACGCCGGTCTGGCGACGGCGGCGGTGGACCACGGCAAGCGCGGGACGCGGCCGTTGCAGGAGGTGCGCCCGGTGCACCTGGGACTGCCCAAGACGGTGGTCTCGGTGTCGGAGCAGCAGGTCCAGGGCGTCGAGGAGGACCTCGGCTACCGGCTCCCGGAGGCGTACCGCTCCTTCCTGAAGGCGGCGGGCGGCTGCGCGCCGGTGGGCACCGGGCTCGACGTGGAGCTGGGCCTGCTGGTGGACCAGCCCTTCTTCACGGTGCGCGAGGAGGCGGCGGTCAACGACCTCGTCTACGTCAACAAGTGCCTGCGGGACCACCTGACGAAGGACTACCTCTGCGTGGCCTTCGCCCAGGGCGGGCTCCTCGCGGTGAAGGTGCGCGGGGAGGCCGTCGGCTCGGTCTGGTTCTCGCCGTACGACGATGCGCGCGACCAGGACGGCTGGTCGGTGCAGGAACGCGTGGAGCGGCTGCTGCTGCCGTGCGGTACGGATTTCGACGCCTTCCTGGAACGGCTGGCGGGCAATCCGCCGGAACTGGAAACGGTGGCCGGTCTGATGGTGGACGGCGGATTCGCACGCTCGGTTCCCGTGACGGGTCCGGGTTCGGGTGCCGGTTCGGCCGGACGTTCGGTTCCGGGTGCCGGGCCGGCATCGGCACCGGTGGAGGGGTGACGGCGCGATGGTGACGTTTGCGCAGGCGCAGGAGCGCGCCGAGGAATGGATCAACGGGGACGTGCCCGCGTACCAGCACCGCGAGGTGCGCGTACGGGAGTTCGGACTCGGTTTCGTGGTGTGGGCGGAGGACCGCCCCGCGGGCCCCGTGTCCGGGGGCGGCCGGCAGCGGCTCGTCATCGCCCGGGACAGCGGGGAGGTGACGCTCTGGCCCGGCCTGCCGGTGGGTGAGGTGATCCGCCGCTACGAGGAGGAGTACGGGGCGTCGGCCGCGCAGGCCGAGGCTTCGGTTCCGGTGCCGCGCATCGACTCGGAGCAGACCTCCTTCATGCTGAGCCCGCCGGAGTGGCTCCAGGAGGCGGCGGACCGCGCGGGGATCCCCGCGGCTCCGGCGGCCCCGGCCGCTCCGCAGTCCCCCGCGGGGCCCCCGGTGCCGGTCGGGCAGGCGGCTCCGGCCGCTTCCGGAGCCTCCGCCTCCGGGCCGGGCCCTTCGGGGCCGGGCTCTTCCGGGCCGGGCCCTTCCGACGGCCGTTCGGAGCGGGATCCCGAGCCCGTGCCGCTGCGGCGCGGGGGAGAGGTCCCCTACGAGCCGACCGCCAACGACGGGGTGCCCGCCGCGGTCCCGACCGGGGCCACACCCTGGGCCGGGACCGACGTGAACCCCGGCGCGGACTCCGTGTCCGTGCCGCTGCCGGCGACGGTGTTCGCCCCGCCGCTGTCCGGGTCGGACCTGGACGACGCCCCGGCGTCCTCGGGGCCCGGCCCCGAGGCGCGCACGACCCTGATGCCCAGGGGCAGCGAGCTGCCGAAGACCGCCGTCGTGCCCGCGCTCGACTCGGAGTCCGGGCCCGGGCAGGGACCGGCGCAGGGGTCGGAGCCGGGTCCCGGCCGGAACTCCGGTCCCGGTGCGGCGTCCGGCGGGGACATCGCCGACGCCCCGACGAGCAAGGCCCGGGTCAACCGGTCCGGGGCTGCCGCGCCCGTGACTCCGCCCGGCCCGCCCGGTGCGCCGGGCGGCGGCGCGGAGCCGCCCTCGTACGCCGCCACCATGCTGGCCGCTCCCGGCGGGCCCCAGCAGCCCGGCCCGCCCGGCCCGCCCGGAGCCCCGGGGGCTCCCGGCGCGCCCGGTGGCGGGCTGGACCATGCCGCGACGATGCTGGCGGGCCCGTCGGTGACGGGGCAGCCGCCCGCGCCTCCCGGTCCGCCGGGGGCTCCCGGCGCGCCCGGTGGCGGGCTGGACCACGCCGCGACCATGCTGGCCGGTCCCACCGGACCCCGTCCGCCCGGCCCGCCCGGGGCCCCGGGTGCCGGGCAGCCGCCCGGCCCGCCCGGTCCCCCCGGCGTGCCCGGTGGCGGGCTGGACCGTGCCGCGACGATGCTGGCGGGCCCGTCGGTGACGGGGCAGCCGCCCGCGCCTCCCGGTCCGCCCGGGGCTCCCGGGTCGTCCGGCGCCTCCGGCGGGCGCGGAGACGCGTACGCCGCCACCATGCTGGCCGGTCCCGGCGGACCGCAGCAGCCGGGCCCGCCCGGTGCGCCCGGTCCCGCGCCGCAGTCGCCCGTACAGGCTCCGCAGGCACCGGCTCCGCAGGCCCCCGTCCCCGGGGTGCCCACGGTCGGCCCCGGCTACCAGGCCGTGCTGCGCTACCGCGCGCCCGACGGCTCCGAGCAGCAGCTCATCCGCCGTTCCGCGCCCGGCACCCCGCACCCGGAGTGGCAGATCCTGTACGAGCTGCGCGCGATGAACGTGCCGCCGCAGCAGGTGCTGGAACTGCACACCGAGCTGGCCTCGTGCGAGCTGCCCGGCGGCTACTGCGCGCGCATGATCCGCGAAACCTGGCCGCAGGTGCGGATCACCAGCGTGGCCCCGTACGGCACGGACCACGCGGGACGCCAGCAGGGCATGCGGCACCTGCTGACCCACCAGGGCGAACTGCACCAGGTGGCGGACGGCCCGGCGCGCCCCGCGCCGGTGCGCGCACCGCTGCCGCAGGTGCCGTTGCAGCCGGCCATCCCGCTGGACGCGATCGCGCAGGAGCTGGCGGGGGCGTTCGGGCCGCAGGGGGTGTTCCGCTTCGAGCAGCGCGCGGTGTCCCGGCAGGGTGTGCCGGAGATCGTGGCGCAGACGCTGATGTGGTCCGGACTGCCGGTCGATTTCGGGCCGTTCTTCTGGGCCCAGGCCGTACCGGGTGCCCCGCTGCCGACGCTCGCCGAACTGGCGGCGCAGCGGCAGGTGCAGCCGGCCTCGGACGCGGGCTCGTACCTGGTGGTCGGCAGTGACTTCGGCAAGGCGCTGTGCGTGCAGTACGGCACGGCGCACATCGTGGCGGTGCCCGTCGAGGGGGGAGAGGGCGGTCCCGGCGGGGCGCCGGTGCCCCCGCAGTTCGTGAACTCCTCGCTGCCGCAGTTCGTACGGTCCCTGGCGATGCTGGGTCACATGTGGCGGCTGCGCCAGCACCTGACGCCGGAGCAGGCGGGCCGCTGGACCGTCGATTTCCAGGCCAATCTGGCGGGGCTGGACAGTGCGGCGCTCGCGTCGCCGGAGAACTGGTGGTCGGTGCTGCTGGAGCAGATGTGGGACGGGCTCCTCTGACCGCTCGTCGCTGATCCCGTGCGGATCCCGTGCGGATCCCCTGCGGATCCCGTGCCGGTCAGGATGGCCGGGTCGTGACCCTCGAACAGGGTGTCGGCCCGGCCATTCGGGCTTCCGGGAGCAAATGACGCATCCTTGGCAGGAACCCCCGCGAGAGAGGCGCTTCCAGGATGAGTGCACCCTTTACCACCGTGCGTGGCCGTGGCTACCGGGCGGAAGAGGTGGACCGGTACCTCGCCCGGCTGTCGGGGAGCCGGGACGAGGCCTGGGAACGGGTGGCCCGGCTGACCGTGCTGGCCAAGCAGATGGAGGAGGAGGCCGGGCGGCTGCGCGCGGAGGTCTCCGCACTGGCCCCGCAGACGTACGAGGAGCTCGGCGAGCGCGCCCGGCGGATCCTGCTGCTGGCCGAGGAGGAGTCCGAGACCCTACGGGGCGACGCGCGGGCGGACGCACTGGCGACGGCGGGCGCCGCCGAGGCGCACGCCGACCGGGTGGCGGACCTGGCGCACGGCGACGCGGAGGCGGTGCGCGAGCAGACCGAGGTCCGGGCCCGGCAGTTGCTGCTGCGCGCGGGGCGCGAGGCGGACGACGCCCGGACCGAGGCGCGGGACGACGCGGCGGCCTGGCGGGCGGAGGCGCAGGCGGCGCTGGCGGACACGGCCCGCCGGGCGGACGCGCTGCTCGCGGAGCGCGAACAGGAACACGCTGAGCGCCGGGACGCGGCGGAGCGGGAGCTGGCGGCGCGGACGGCGGAGCTGGAGTCCCGGCACGCGGAACTGGAGCGGTACGCGCAATCCCGGCTGGCGGAGGCGAAGCGGGCGTTCGCGCAGGCCCAGGAGACCGCCCGGCACGGCCAGGAGGACGCGGAGGCGAGGGCGGCGGAGCTCATCGCGGAGGCGCGGGTACGCGAGGAGCGGTCGGGCCGGGAGACGGAGCGGATCCTGCGCGAACACGGGGAGTCCCAGGACGAGATGCGCGCCCACATGAACCACGTCCGCTCCAGCCTGGCCGCCCTGACGGGCCGCGCCCCGGCGGAGGGCTGACCCGGACGGCCACGCGCGGCGCCCTTCCCGGGGGCCAGTCCCCGGACCCTGTTCCTCAAGCGCGCCGTTTCAGCCCGTCCGGCGTTTGAGGACCGGGGTGTGGGGCGGAGCCCCAGGGGTCTCGGGCGCGGTCCGGGTTCGGCGGGTCAGGGCGGAGCCCTGGGAACGGTGGAAGGGCGGGTAGGGGATTCAAGGCCCGCTCAGCGGCACGGGACCGCCGGCTTGGGACGGCTGCGCCGGATAGGGCGACGGGTCGCTGCGCAGGCCGCGGGTGGTGACCACCACGCTGAAGGCGGGCGGCGCCGTCGCGGGCAGGGCCGCGGCCAGGGTCCCGGCCGGGGTGACCGCGGTCGGCAGGGCCGTGCCGTCGACCTCGACCAGGGGCGCGTCCCCGAAGCCGCCGCCCTCGACGGCGAGGAGACCCTCCGTCACGGAGACCCTCGTGATCACCGGATTGGCCCGCACCGCCATCTTGTTCAGGAGGTAGGCCCCGGCCGGCGCCCCGGTCAGCGCCCACATCTCCGACGGCAGCTTCGGCAGTCCGGCGCCCACGTCCGTCACGAAGAACGCCACCACGTACAGCATGGTGACCGCGCTCAGGGCCACGTACTGCAGGTCGACCAGGTCGGTCCGCCCGCTGTCGTTCGCGATCAGGTCGTGCAGCGGGCGCCGTTCCGTGCCTTTGGGCGCCGGTTTGGCCATGGAGCCCCGCTCCACCCGCATGCCGACCACCGCCTTGGCCGCGATCAGGGCCGCGTACGGGCCCCCGAGCAGCGGGAGGTAGACGGTCGTCAGCGAGGACAGGGGGCCCTCGGGACCCTGGAACCAGGCGACGCCGCCGCCCGCGGTGAGTCCGTAGCCGAGGGTGGCCAGGAGCAGCCAGAGCAGGATCACCGTCCAGGCCAGGGCGAGCGTGGTGGAGGTGGAGAGGCGCCCGTCGCGGCCGGTGACGAAGCCGGGGTGGCGGAGCAGGCGGAGCAGGATCGGGCCGGCCACGGCGGCGAGCAGGGCCAGGGCCAGGAGCGCGGACGTCATGTGTGGTTCCCCCCGGAAGTACGGCGTCTCCGCAGAGGGTTACCGAACCGGTCCGGGCATGACAAGTCGATCGGCCCCCGGCGGCGTCACCTTTGCGCCAACTCCGCGGCGCCCGCGCCCGCCCTCATCCCTCGCGTTGCTCCGGCAGCACCGGGAACCGGCGCGGGGCCACCAGCAGCAGTACCAGGGCCGACGCGGCCGCCGCCAGGCTCGCGCCGAGGAAGATGTGGTCCCCGGCGGCGGCCACCGCCCGGCGCAGGTACTCGGCGGCCTCCGGGGGGAGGATGCCGGGGTGGGTCAGGGCCCTGGCCACGTCGTCCAGGTTCGAGGGGAGCCCGGGCACCGGAGCCTGCGAGAGCCGGGCGGCGATGGTGGCGTTGGCGACGGCCCCGAGCAGCGCCGCCCCGACGCTCTGCCCGACGTTGCGGCAGAACAGCACCGAGGCGGTCGTGGTCCCGCGCTCCTCCCAGCCCACCGTGGACTGGACCCCGACGATCAGCGGGAGCTGGAACAGGCCGAGGGCCGCGCCGAGCAGAAGCATGATCACCACCGGCTGCCAGACGGGGGCGGGGTAGGGGAGCACGGCGAAGGCGCCGAGGACCAGGGCGGCCAGCCCGACCCCGGTGGCCGCGGTGTTGCGGAAGCCGATGCGCCGGTAGACGTGCTGTGCGAGGGCCGCGCTGATCGGCCAGCTCAGGGTCATCGCCGAGGCGACCAGACCGGCGCCGGTGGGGCCGAGGCCCAGGACGGACTGGGCGTACGTCGGCACGAACAGCATCGGGGCGACCATCAGCAGGCCGAGCCCGGCCATGGCCAGGTTGACGGCGGCGATGGTGCGCCGGCGCCACACCCAGCCGGGCAGGATGGGCTGTTCGGCCCGGCGCTCGATCCAGACGACGAGCACGCCCAGCGCCGCCGCGGATCCGAGCAGGAGCAGCGAGGGCGCCGACAGCCAGGGCCAGGCCACTCCGCCCTGCACCAGCGCGAAGAGCAGCAGCCCGCCGCAGGCGAACACGGCGACGGCGCCGGGCCAGTCGACGGGGCCGGTACGGCCGGGGGCCCGGGTGGGCTCGACCAGGTACCGGCTGATGATCCACAGGGCTGCGGCGGCCAGCGGCAGGTTGAGCAGGAAGATCCAGCGCCAGTCGGCGTACGTGGCGATCAGCCCGCCGAGCGCGGGGCCGGCCAGCGCCGATCCGGCCCAGACCACGGACATCCGGGACTGGATGCGCGGCCGGTCCCTGAGGGAGTAGAGATCGGCGGCCAGGGTCTGGACGGTGCCCTGCAGGGCACCGCCGCCCAGGCCCTGGAGGATCCGGAAGGCGATGAGGGCGGCCATGTCCCAGGCGGCCGCGCACAGCAGGGAGCCGAGCAGGAAGAGGCTGATGCCGAGGAGCAGTACGGGCTTGCGGCCGTAGGTGTCGGAGAGCTTGCCGTAGACGGGCAGGGTGACCGTTCCGGCCAGGATGTAGCCCGAGAAGATCCAGGAGAAGACGGCGAAGCCGCCGAGGTCGCCGACGATCTGCGGGATGGCGGTGGCCACGATGGCGCCGTCGAGGGCGACGAGGCCCATGGTCAGCATCAGGGCGGCGACGACGGCCGTACGGGGCCGCCCGGGAGCTCCGGATCCGGTCCGTTCCTCCCCGGGTATGCCTCCGGCACCTTCGTCGGTACTCGCGCCCGTGCTCTCCCCTGAGCCCATGAAAAACCCTTCACCCCGTGGCTACCTGCGCAGACACCCTCTCACTGCGGCATTACGCGGTGGTATCCCCGGAGGGCGCCTCGTCCCAACGGGCGAGATCCCCTAGGGGTTGCTCCTCACAAGGATCCAGGGGCGCTTCGTCCCGGGGGAGGAGGAGGAAGGGCCGCGCGGGTCCTTAACTGGTGTCTACAGGGCGGGAGTCCGCGGGGGGTAGGGCTAGCACCCCTATGGATACGGCGATTGGCACCAGCGCGCCGCGGTACCCCCGGCCAGCAGACTTCGGATCAAGCGCAGCACTGCGTGCGACACACACGCAGCACCGACGACCGTACGCATCAGAACGAGGGGAAACACCGTGACAACGGCTATGACCGAAACCAGGCACGGGGGCACTGGAGGGCATGGGGCCGTCGCGGCGCGTGCGCGGAAGGTCGTCAAGGCCTACGGCTCCGGCGAGACGCGGGTCGTCGCCCTGGACGCGGTGGACGTGGACATCCACCGCGGGCAGTTCACCGCGATCATGGGGCCCTCGGGCTCCGGCAAGTCCACGCTGATGCACTGCCTGGCCGGTCTGGACACTGTCACGAGCGGCCAGATCTTCCTGGACGACACCGAGATCACCGGGCTGAAGGACAAGAAGCTCACGCAGCTGCGCCGTGACCGGATCGGCTTCATCTTCCAGGCCTTCAACCTGCTGCCGACGCTAAACGCCCTGGAGAACATCACCCTCCCCATGGACATCGCCGGCCGCAAGGCCGACACGGAGTGGCTGAACCGGGTCGTGGAGACCGTGGGCCTGGCGGGCCGCCTCAAGCACCGCCCGACCGAGCTCTCCGGCGGCCAGCAGCAGCGCGTGGCGGTCGCCCGCGCCCTGGCCTCCCGGCCCCAGATCATCTTCGGTGACGAGCCCACCGGAAACCTCGACTCCCGGGCCGGCGCGGAGGTCCTCGGCTTCCTGCGCCGCTCGGTGAACGAGCTCGGCCAGACCATCGTCATGGTCACCCACGACCCGGTCGCCGCCTCCTACGCGGACCGCGTCATCTTCCTCGCCGACGGCCGGATCGTCGACGAGATGCACACGCCCACCGCCGACCAGGTCCTGGACCGCATGAAGGACTTCGACGCGCGCGGGCGGACGTCATGACCGTCATGAAGACCGCGCGGCGCAACTTCTTCGCGCACAAGGGACGCATGGCGCTCTCCGCCGTGGCCGTCCTGCTCTCGGTCGCCTTCGTCTGCGGGACGCTGGTGTTCACGGACACCATGAACACGACCTTCGACAAGCTGTTCGCGGTCACCAACTCCAATGTGACGGTCAGCCCGAAGGAGGCCGAGAGCGGCGGGGAGACCCCCGACACCGGCAAGCCCCAGGCGCTGCCCGGCTCGGTCGTCGAGCAGGTGAGGAAGGCCGAGGGCGTGAAGTCCGCCGAGGGCGGCGTGGCCTCGATGGCGGTGACCGTCGTCAACTCCAAGAACGAGAACCTCGGCTCGACCACCGGCGCCCCGACCTTCGCGGGCAACTGGACCGAGAACGAACTGAAGTCGATGAAGATCATCGAGGGTCAGGCCCCGCGCGGCCCCACCGACGTGATGATCGACAGCGACACGGCGAAGAAGCACCACCTGGGCCTCGGTGACGACATCCGCACCATCACCGTCACCGGCGACATCCGCTCCAGGATCACCGGCATCGCCGCCTTCACCGTGACCAACCCCGGTGCGACCGTCGTCTACTTCGACACCGCCACCTCGCAGCAGAAGCTGCTCGGCGCCCCGGACGCCTTCACCCACGTGAACGTCACCGCCAAGGACGGGGTCAGCGATGCGCAGCTGAAGGCGAACGTCGCCTCCGCCCTCGGGGCCGACGCCTACAAGCTCCAGACCGCGAAGGAAGCCGCGGACGCCAACAAGAAGAGCATGGACTTCCTCGACATCATGAAGTGGGTGATGCTCGGCTTCGCCGCGATCGCCTTCCTCGTCGGGATCTTCCTGATCTTCAACACCTTCTCGATGCTGGTCGCCCAGCGCACCCGCGAGATCGGCCTGATGCGGGCCATCGGCGCCGACAGCGGCCAGGTCCTCAAGTCGGTGGTCATCGAGGCACTACTGCTCGGTGTGGTCGGCTCGGTCCTCGGCGTCGCCGCCGGCGTCGGACTGGCCGTCGGCCTGATGCAGCTCATGAGCCAGATGGGCATGAGCCTGTCCACCGAGGACCTGACCATCGCCTGGACCACCCCGGTCATCGGCATCGTCCTCGGTGTCGTCGTCACCGTCGTCTCCGCCTTCATACCGGCCCGCCGGGCCGGCAAGGTCTCCCCGATGGCCGCCCTGCGCGAGTCCGGCACCCCCGGCGACAAGAAGGCCGGCCGGATCCGTGCCGCCCTGGGACTGGGCCTCACCGGCATCGGCGCCGCTGCCCTGTACCTCGCCGGCAGCGCCGACGCCGCCGGCACCGGAGCGCAGTGGCTGGGGCTGGGCGTCCTGTTCACCCTCATCGGGTTCATAGTGATCGGCCCGCTCCTCGCGGGCGTCGTGGTCCGGGCCCTGTCGGCCCCGGTGCTGCGGCCCTTCGGCTCCATAGGCCGCCTCGCCGAGCGCAACGCCCTGCGCAACCCGCGCCGCACCGGTGCCACCGCCGCCGCGCTGATGATCGGCCTCGCGCTGGTCGCCTGCCTGTCGGTGGTCGGCTCCTCGATGGTGGCCTCGGCCACCGACGAGCTCGACAAGTCGGTCGGCGCGGACTTCATCGTCCAGTCCCAGACCGGGCAGCCCGTCGTACCGCAGGCCGAGGAAGCGCTGCGGCGGACCCAGGGCCTGGCGCACGTCACCGTCTACCGGGAGGTCGACGCCAAGATCACCGCCCCCGACGGCACCACCGAGTCCGACGGCATCGGGGCCCAGGACCCCACCTACGCCAAGGACGTCCGGCGCAAGACCACGGCCGGCGAGCACGCGGACGCCTACCGGCCGGGCTCGATGTCGGTGGGCTCCGAATACGCCACCAAGCACCAGGTCAAGCTCGGTGACGAGCTGACCGTCGCCTTCACCGGCGGCAAGACCGTCAAGCTCAAGGTCGCGGCGATCACCAGCGACGAGAGCAACCTCGACAAGGGCATGAAGTACGTCAGCACCGCCGTCGCCGAGGCGAACGTGCCGGCCGACAAGCTGCCCCGGCCCTTCATGGTGCTGGCCACCGCGAAGGACGGCCAGGACGACGCCGCCTACGCGGCGGTCAAGTCGGCGCTGGCGGAGTACCCGCAGTACCAGGTGCTCAACCAGACGGACTACAAGCAGGCGCTGAAGGACCAGGTCGGCCAGCTCCTGAACGTGGTCTACGCCCTCCTCGCCCTCGCGATCATCGTCGCGGTCCTGGGCGTGGTGAACACCCTGGCCCTCTCGGTGGTCGAGCGGACCCGCGAGATCGGCCTGATGCGCGCCATCGGCCTCTCCCGCCGCCAGCTGCGCCGCATGATCCGCCTGGAGTCCGTGGTCATCGCCCTCTTCGGCGCCCTGCTGGGCCTCGGCCTGGGCATGGGCTGGGGCGCCACGGCCCACCAGCTCCTCGCACTGGAGGGCATGAAGATCCTCGAGATCCCGTGGCCCACCATCCTCGGCGTGTTCGCCGGCTCCGCCCTGGTCGGCCTGCTGGCCGCACTGGTCCCGGCTTTCCGGGCGGGCCGGATGAACGTCCTGAACGCGATCGCCAGCGAGTAATCGCCGGCCGGTCGTACGGGGGAGCCCCGGCCCCGCCCCACCCGTTCGGGTGGGGCGGGGCCGGGGTCGTTCACACGCTCATGACGGGAACGTCGTAGAGCGGGATGTGCTTGTCCCGGGTGACGAGGGTGAGTCCCTCGGTCTGGGCCTGGGCGATCAGTATCCGGTCGAAGGGGTCCCGGTGGTGCAGGGGTAGCTGACCCGCCCGGATTCCGTGAAGGGCAGTGATCGGGAGGGGCCTGAGCTGGCAGTCCCGGGCCTGCTCCGGCAGGTCCTCCGGGCCGTCCAGTTTGCCGAGCGCCTGCTTGACGGACAGTTCCCACGGGGTGACGGCGCTGACGTGGACGAGTCGCTCGGTGTCCAGCAGGTGCTTGACCTCCTCCGACAGCTGAGGCGAGTCGGTCAGCCACCACACGATGACGTGCGTGTCGGCCAGGAGCTTCACTCGGCGCCCCCGGCCCCGGGAGCAGGGAGCAGTCCGAAGGCCTCGGCGAAGCCGGGATCGTCGGACATGTCGTCGAAGTCCTCGCGGAAGACCACGGGCTCGGTAACCGACCCTCGGGCGGTCCGCCGGACCTTCCCCGCGAGCGGGATCACCTTGGCCACCGGCTCGCCGGCCTTGCTGATGATCACCTCTTCGCCGGTGGCGACGGTCTCCAGGATCTTGGAGAAGTTGGTCTTCGCCTCGTGGACGTTGTACTGCCGGGCCGCTTCCATCGCGTACTCCAGGACATGGGGAAGGTGGACTAACCGCCGGGCTAAGCGTAATCAGGTTGGCTCAGTCCGCGCCAGTTCCTTCACCCCCGCGGGGGATGCGAATCCCACGCGCGGGTGTCGGAGCCGCGTCGTAGGGTGGGTACCCCCGGCCCGTTCGACGTGTCGGGTCCTTCGCGTTGCCGCCCCGCGGGGACGCGCCGCACCTCATCGGATGGAAAGCCGCCTTCATGAGCCTGCACGGACTGCTCGATGCCGTCACCCGGGACCCCGCACTCGCCGAGGCGGTCACCGCGGCCGGGGACGGCAACCGCATGCACGTGGACCTCGTCGGCCCGGCCGCCGCCCGGCCCTTCGCCATCGCCGCGCTCGCCGCCCGGACCCAGCGGACCGTGCTCGCGGTCACCGCCACCGGACGGGAGGCGGAGGACCTGGCCGCCGCACTGCGGTCCCTGCTGCCCCCCGACGAGGTGGCGGAGTACCCCTCCTGGGAGACGCTGCCGCACGAACGGCTCAGTCCGCGCAGCGACACCGTGGGCCGCCGGATCGCCGTCCTGCGCCGCCTCGCGCACCCGAGCAAGGACGACCCCGCCGCGGGACCGGTCTCGGTGGTCGTCGCGCCGATCCGCTCCGTGCTCCAGCCGCAGGTCAAGGGGCTCGGCGACCTGGTCCCGGTGAGCCTGCGCCAGGGCCAGAGCGTGGACCTCGGCGCGGTGACGCAGGCGCTCGCCGCAGCCGCGTACGCCCGGGTGGAGCTCGTCGAGAAGCGCGGCGAGTTCGCGGTGCGCGGCGGCATCCTCGACGTGTTCCCGCCCACCGAGGAACACCCGCTGCGCGTGGAGTTCTGGGGCGACGAGGTCGAGGAGATCCGTTACTTCAAGGTCGCCGACCAGCGCTCCCTGGAGATCGCCGAACACGGCCTGTGGGCCCCGCCCTGCCGGGAACTGCTCCTCACCGACCAGGTCCGCGAGCGCGCCGCGGCCCTCGCCGAGCTCCACCCCGAGCTCGGCGAACTGCTGCACAAGATCGCCGAAGGCATCGCCGTCGAGGGCATGGAGTCCCTGGCCCCGGTCCTGGTCGACGACATGGAGCTGCTGATCGACGTCCTGCCCGCCGGCGCCATGGCCGTCGTGTGCGACCCGGAGCGGGTGCGCACGCGGGCCTCGGACCTGGTGGCGACCTCGCAGGAGTTCCTGATGGCCTCCTGGGCCGCCACCGCCGGCGGCGGCGAGGCCCCCATCGACGTGGGCGCGGCCTCGCTCCGCGGGATCGCCGACGTACGGGACCACGCGCGCGAGCTCGGCATGATGTGGTGGTCGGTGTCCCCCTTCGCGGCGGACGAGACGTTGACATATGCCGCTGACGCGGCGGGCGCGGTCGGCCGCGACACCCTCAGCCTCGGCATGCACGCCCCCGAGGCCTACCGCGGCGACACCACCCGGGCGCTCGCCGACACCAAGGCCTGGCTCGCCGACGGCTGGCGCACCGTCTACCTGACCGAGGGCCACGGGCCGGCCGCCCGTACCGTCGAGGTCCTCGGCGGCGAGGGCATCGCGGCCCGCCTGGAGGCGGACGTCACCGACCTGGAGCCCTCGCTGGTCCACGTCTCGTGCGGCTCCCTCGACAACGGCTTCGTCGACCCGGTCCTCAAGCTCGCCGTGCTCACCGAGACCGACCTGACCGGCCAGCGCACCGCCACCAAGGACCTCGGCCGGATGCCGACCCGGCGCCGCAAGACGATCGACCCGCTGACCCTGGAGGTCGGCGACTACATCGTCCACGAGCAGCACGGCGTCGGCCGCTACATCGAGATGGTGCAGCGCACCGTGCAGGGCGCCACCCGCGAGTACCTGCTCGTCGAGTACGCGCCGGCCAAGCGCGGCCAGCCCGGCGACCGCCTCTACATCCCCACCGACCAGCTGGAGCAGGTCACCAAGTACGTCGGCGGCGAGGCCCCGACCCTGCACCGGCTCGGCGGCGCCGACTGGACCAAGACCAAGGCGCGCGCGAAGAAGGCGGTCAAGGAGATCGCCGCCGACCTGATCAAGCTCTACAGCGCCCGCATGGCGGCCCCCGGCCACACCTTCGGCCCCGACACCCCCTGGCAGCGCGAGCTGGAGGACGCCTTCCCGTACGCGGAGACCCCCGACCAGCTCACCACCATCGCCGAGGTCAAGGAGGACATGGAGAAGTCGGTCCCCATGGACCGCCTGATCTGCGGAGACGTGGGCTACGGCAAGACCGAGATCGCGGTGCGCGCCGCCTTCAAGGCGGTCCAGGACGGCAAGCAGGTCGCCGTCCTCGTCCCGACCACGCTGCTGGTGCAGCAGCACTTCGGGACCTTCTCCGAGCGGTACGCGCAGTTCCCCGTCAAGGTGAAGGCGCTGTCCCGTTTCCAGAGCGACACCGAGTCCAAGGCCACGCTGGAGGGCCTGCGCGAGGGCTCCGTCGACATCGTCATCGGCACGCACCGGCTGTTCTCGCAGGAGACCAGGTTCAAGGACCTGGGCCTGGTCATCGTCGACGAGGAGCAGCGGTTCGGCGTCGAGCACAAGGAGCAGCTGAAGAAGCTGCGCGCCAACGTCGACGTGCTGACGATGTCCGCGACCCCCATCCCGCGCACCCTGGAGATGGCGGTGACCGGCATCCGCGAGATGTCCACGATCACCACCCCGCCCGAGGAACGCCACCCGGTCCTCACCTTCGTCGGCCCCTACGAGGAGAAGCAGATCGGCGCCGCGGTCCGCCGCGAACTGCTCCGCGAGGGCCAGTGCTTCTACATCCACAACCGGGTCGAGTCCATCGACCGGGCGGCCGCCAAGCTCCGCGAGATCGTGCCCGAGGCGCGCATCGCGACGGCCCACGGCCAGATGTCGGAACAGGCCCTGGAACAGGTCGTGGTGGACTTCTGGGAGAAGAAGTTCGACGTGCTGGTCTCCACGACGATCGTCGAGTCCGGCATCGACATCTCCAACGCCAACACCCTCATCGTCGAGCGCGGCGACAACTTCGGCCTCTCCCAGCTCCACCAGCTGCGCGGCCGCGTGGGGCGCGGCCGCGAGCGCGGGTACGCGTACTTCCTGTACCCGCCGGAGAAGCCGCTGACCGAGACCGCGCACGAGCGGCTCGCGACGATCGCCCAGCACACCGAGATGGGCGCGGGCATGTACGTGGCGATGAAGGACCTGGAGATCCGCGGCGCGGGCAACCTGCTCGGCGGCGAGCAGTCCGGCCACATCGCGGGCGTCGGCTTCGACCTGTACATCCGGATGGTCGGCGAGGCCGTTGCCGACTACCGGTCGGCCGTCGACGGCCAGGTCGAGGAGGAGCCGCCGCTCGAGGTCAAGATCGAGCTGCCGGTGGACGCGCACGTCCCGCACGACTACGCGCCGGGCGAGCGGCTGCGCCTCCAGGCGTACCGGTCCATCGCGGCGGCCAACTCCGAGGAGGACGTCAAGGCGGTCCGCGAGGAGCTCACCGACCGCTACGGCAAGCTGCCGGAGCCGGTGGAGAACCTGCTGCTGGTGGCCGGACTGCGGATGCTCGCCCGCGCCTGCGGGGTCGGCGACATCACCCTCCAGGGCCCCAACATCCGTTTCGGGCCGGTGGAGTTGCGCGAATCGCAGGAGCTGCGGCTGAAGCGGCTCTACCCGGGCTCGGTGATCAAGCCGGCCGCCTCGCAGGTGCTGGTGCCGCGGCCGAAGACCGCCCGGGTGGGCGGGAAGCCGCTGGTCGGACGGGAACTGCTGGGCTGGACCGGGGAGTTCCTCGCCACGATCCTCGGTTCGTAGGGGCTCGTAGGGGCTCGTAGGAGCTCGTGATCACGGCGCCCGTGGACACGGCGACGGCCGCGTCGGGGACCTTCCGGTCCCCGGTCGCGGCCGTTCGGGTTCCCGCGGGGGCTACTTGTTCGGGTCGTCGTCGATGCGGAGCTTCTCTTCCATCGTCTGCTGGGCCTTGTCGATCTGGTCCGCGTACTTGTTGCCGGTCTTCTCGTTGGCCTCTTGTTCGAGGTTGTCGGAGATGTCCTTGCCCTTGTCCTTGAACCTGTCGAAAATTCCCATGCCCGGGCTCCTTCCGTGATCCCTTTTGCGACGCTACGCCCGTTCGGGGTGGTTCGCTCGTTGGGAGGTCGGAACATCCCGTAATCGCCCGCAGGCATGTGAACCGAAGCAACGCAATGTCGATGCATTGTTGAATTCACCGTGTGAACAGGTCTCTCCACGGTGCGCCGGTACGCTCGCGCACATGCCGGAGCAGAAGCCCCTCACCGAGGCCCCAGCCGCCCCCGCCCCCGAAGTGACCGCCGCCGGGATCGCCCGGCTTGCCGGAGTCGGGCGGGCCGCCGTGAGCAACTGGCGCCGTCGGCATGGTGACTTCCCGCGGCCCGTCGGTGGCACCGAGGCCAGTCCCTCCTTCGCGCTGGCGCAGGTCACCGACTGGCTCCGGGCCCAGGGCAAGCTCGCCGAGGTCCCGCTGCGCGAGCGCGTCTGGCAGTACGTCGCCGCCCACCCCGGCGGCTCCGTGGCCGCGCTCGTCAGGGCCGGGAGCGCGCTGCTCCTCGTACGCGACCGGCCCAGGGAGTGGCTCGAGGCCTCGGCGGTCTCCGACGAGCGGATGGCCATCCTGCTGGCGCCCGCCCTCGACCGGGTGCTCGCCCTGCGGTTCGGGCCCGCGCACCCGCTCGCAACCGCCGCCCCCCTGACGCCCGGCGCGGTGCCCTTCCTGCGGGCCGCGGCCGAGCTCGCCGCCGAGCTCGGCACCAGGGGAGCCTTCGAGTTCCTGCTCGGCCGCCACCTCGAAGCCAACCCCCGCCAGTACACGCTCACTCCCGACGGCCTGGCCGCCCTCATGGCCGCCCTCGCCGGACCCCCCTCCGGCGCGAGCACCGGACCGGCCGGCCCGGCCCCCTTCACGGTCCTGGACCCCGCCTGCGGCACCGGCACCCTGCTGCGGGCCGTCCCCGGGGCCACCACCCGCTACGCGCAGGACAGTTCGCCCGAGCTCGCCTCCCTGGCCGCCCTGCGCCTCGCCCTGCAGTCGGACGCCCCGGTCCGCGCCGCCGCCGCCGACAGCCTGCGCGCCGACGCCTTCGCGCGGCCCGCCGCCGAAGCGGTCGACGCCGTGCTCTGCCACCCGCCGTTCAACGAACGCAACTGGGGCCACGGGGAACTGGCCTACGACCCGCGCTGGGAGTACGGACTGCCGGCCCGCGCGGAATCCGAACTCGCCTGGGTCCAGCACGCCCTGGCCCACCTGCGCGAGGGCGGCACCGCCGTCCTGCTCATGCCCCCCGCCGCCGCGGCCCGCCGCTCCGGCCGCCGGATCCGGGCCGACCTGCTGCGCCGGGGCGCGCTGCGGGCCGTCGTCGCGCTCCCGGCGGGCGCCGCGCCGCCGTACGGGATCCCGCTGCACCTGTGGGTGCTGCGCAGGCCCGCCCCGCAGCCGGCGCCCCCCGCGGGGCTGCTCCTCGTGGACACCGCCGCACTCGCCGACGGCCCCGGGCCGGGGCGGGCCGGCTGGGCCGCCGTGCACAGCGCGGTGGAGGAGGCCTGGACGGCGTACGACCGGGGCGGCCCGGCTCCCGGGTTCCCGGAGGTCCCGGGCGTGCGCCGGGTGGTGCCCGTCGTGGACCTGCTCGACGACGATGTGGACCTGACCCCGGCCCGCCACCTGCCGCCGCCCGCCGCGGGCGGCGGCCTGGCCGAGCTGACGGCCGTACGGGACCGGCTGGACTCCACGCTGACCCGCGCGGCCGGGCTCACCCCGGCGGCCCCGCCCGCACCTCCCGGCGCCGCCCCGGACGGGGCCGCTGCCGCCGAGCCCGCCCGGCTGCCGCTGACCACCGTCGGCGAGCTCGCCCGCGCCGGAGCCCTGCTCCTCCACACGGGCACGGGCAGCGGTGCGGGCCGGGCGGCCGTCCTGACCGAGTACGACGTGAGCGCCGGGACCGGGCCCTCCGGGACCCTGGCCGCCGCCGCGGAGCCGCCGCTGCTGACCGCACCCGGTGACGTGGTCGTCCCGCTCACCGGGGGCGCCGGCGTGGTCCGCGTGGTGGACGCGGCCACCGCCGGGGCCGCCCTCGGCCGGGGCCTGCAGCTGCTGCGGCCCGATCGGGCCGCGCTGGACCCCTGGTTCCTGGCCGGGTTCCTGCGCGCCACCGCCAACAACCGCCGCGCGAGCAGCCACGCCTCCACCACGACCCGGCTGGACGTGCGCCGCCTCGAACTGCCCCGGCTGCCGCGGACCGAGCAGGAGGTCTACGGGGCGCGGTTCCGCGCCCTGGCCGAGTTCGAGGACGCCCTCAGGCTGGCCGCCCGGCTCGGCGAACAGCTCGTCCAGGGGCTGTACGACGGGCTGTCGGACGGCACGGTCCGGCCCGAATGACCGTCCCGGCCGGGGCGGTGGATCGATTGGGCTGCGACCGTACAACGGTTGAGCGCATCCCCTCACTCCCGGCCGGGAACGCTGTATACGCTCTGACCCGGAATCCTCCGCACTTCCTCGTCCTTCCGCACTTTCTCCGCCCTTCCTCCGCACGGCCCGTCAGGAGCAGCGATGCACGGCCCCGGCACTCCGCCGCCCCACGGTCACCAGCCCGCCACCGGGAGCGTGGTGGCGCTGCGCGTGCTGTTCGCGCTGCTGCCGATCCTGAGCTGCGGGTTCCTCGCCTGGGGGACGATGCTGCGGCTCGCGCTGGTCACCCGCAAGTCCCGGGACTGGTGGCTGCTCGGGGCCTGCGTCGCGGTCGAGGTCCTGTCGCTGGCGCTGATCGGCGCGGACCCGAGCGCCGACGCCAGCGGCCCGCAGGGCAATGCGGGAGCCTTCGGCACGCTGATCAACGGCCTCGTGGTGTGCATCTACTACCTCGTCGCCGACATCCGGCACTTCGAGGCGCTCAAGGCCGGGCCCGGCGCGGCCGGCTGGTACCCGCCGCCCGCCTCCCCGTACGTACCGCCCCAGCAGCAGGCCGGGCCCGCCTACGGGTACCCGCCGGTGTCCCAGCCCGCCCCGCAGCAACACCAGTCCCAGCAGTCCCACCAGTCCCAGCCGCACCCCCAGCAGCCCACCCACCGGCCGCAGCACCCCGCCCCGCAGCCGGCCCCCGAGTCCGCGCCCGCCCCGACCCCGCCCCCGCGCATCGGGCAGGTCCGCGCCGAACTCGACGAGCTCAGCGAGCTCCTGCGCCGCCAGCAGCCGCCCCGTGACGAGGACCCCCGCCCGTGACGGACCGGCTCATCGGGGACCGCTACCAGCTCGCCACCATCCTGGGCCAGGGCGGCATGGGCCAGGTGTGGACGGCGTACGACCGGCGCCTGGACCGCCGCGTCGCGGTCAAGCTGCTGCGCCCCGACAAGGTGGCGGGCCCCGGCTCCGTGGCCGAGGAGCTGCGCCGCCGCTTCGTGCGCGAATGCCGGGTCACGGCGCAGGTCGACCACCCCGGCCTGGTCACCGTGTACGACGCGGGCAGCGACGGGGACGAGCTGTACCTCGTCATGCAGTACGTGGAGGGCGCCGACCTCGCCGACCACCTCGCCGAGCACGACCCCTATCCGTGGCCGTGGGCGGTCTCGGTGATCGCGCAGCTGTGCTCGGTGCTCTCCGCCGTGCACGCGGTGCCGATCGTGCACCGCGACCTGAAGCCGCGCAACGTCATGGTCCGCCCCGACGGGACCGTCCTGGTCCTCGACCTCGGTGTCGCCTCCGTGATGGACACCGACACCACCCGCCTCACCAGCACCGGTTCGCCGATCGGGAGCCCCGCGTACATGGCCCCCGAGCAGGCCATGGGCGGGGCCGTCGGCCCGCACACCGACCTCTACGCGCTCGGCGTGGTCCTCTACGAGCTGCTCTCCGGCAACGTCCCCTTCGCCGGCTCCACGGCGCTCGGCGTGCTCCACCGCCACCTGTACGAACCCCCGCTCCCGGTGCGCCAGTTGCGCCCCGAGGTGCCGCAGCAGCTGGAAGCCGTCCTGCTGAACCTGCTGGCCAAGGACCCGCAGGACCGGCCCGCCTCCGCCCAGGCGGTCTACGCCGCCCTCGCGCCGCTGCTGCCCCACCGCGGCTCGGGCGCCCCCACCGGCCCCCTCGACCCGACCCGGCCCTTCCTGCGCCCGCAGGCCCCCTGGCCCGACCGCGCCACCGTGATCCCGCCCCGGCCGGCCACCCCGCCCCCGCCGCCGCGGCCGGACGTCCCGGCAGCCGTGGAGGAGGCCAAGAAGCTCCTCGACCAGGGCATGCTCACCCAGGCCGTGGACATCCTCGGCGGCATCCTCCCGGCGGCCGCCGAGCAGCACGGCGCGCACTCGCCGGTGGTCCGCTCCCTGCGCAAGCAGTACGCGGCCACGCTGATGGACGACGGCCAGTACCGCCGCGCCCTGCCCGAACTGCGGCGGCTCGCCGAGGAGTTCCCGGCCGGCGACCCGCAGGCCCTGCGCTTCCGCTACGACGCGGCCCAGTGCCTGGAACAGCTCGGGGAACCGGCGGCGGCCCTGGCCGAGTACCGGGCGCTGCTGCCGCTCTTCGAGAACCACTACGCGAACCCGGACCCGGGCCTCCCGCTGGAGGTCCGCCGCCGCATAGCGCACCTGCTGCTCTCCCTCGGCGACCGCCCGGCGGCCCACGACACCCTGGCCCGCCTCCTCTTCGACGGGGAACGCCTGCACGGCCCGAACCACCCCTTCACCGAGGAGGTCCGCCGCACCCTGCACTGGCTGGGTCAGGTCCGCTGACGCTCCGACCGGGTCAGGGCAGCCGCCCGTGGACGCGGACGCCGATCCCGGCGGCCCGCCGCGAGCGGGCCGGGCCGGCCGGACCGTCCCAGCAGGGCCGCCAGGACCAGCAGGGCCACCCCCGCGGCCACCGCGCCCGGGACCAGGCCCGGAGGCCGGAAGGTGCAGCTCAGGTGGGTGGTCCGGCCGTCCAGCGGGACCGCGACCAGGCCCAGCCGGGCCGCGGCCGGGCGGCCGTTGCAGGTCCAGCCCGCGATCGCGGGGGCGGACAGCACCGCGGTGCCGGTACTGCCCGGCGGGAGCACGGCACGGACGCCCGAGGAGCCGGCCCGTACGGACACCGCCGCGGTGGCGCGCAGCCGGGCCACGGCCGCGGTCAGCAGCGAGCGGTCCAGGCAGGCCAGCTGCCAGTGCACCGGAGCCCCCTGCTCGAAGACCAGCGCCGAGCCCGGGCCCCGGGAGGCCCCCAGGGGCTGCAGGGCCGCCCTGTTGCGCGGCGGGCGGGCGTTGAGCCGGAAGGCCGGCCCGTCCGTGAGGCGGGCCGTCCCGTTGTACTCCGGGGCCGACAGGAAGGCCTCGGTCCCCGCCCGGCAGACCCCGGGGGAGAGCGGGTCCTCGTACACCCGGGCACCGAGCAGGAGCTCCTGGTTGGCGAAGGGCGAGGCCCCGTAGGCCGGTTCCGGGCCCGGCGGGCGGACGGTGACCAGCGGCGGCACCTCGGCCCGCGCGACCGTGCCGTCGGGCCGCAGCCGGGCGCCGACGGAGAACACGGCGTCCGTCACCGGGTTGTCGAGGCTCTGCACGTTGCGGCCGCGCGAGGTCCAGCCCGCTCCGAGGGCCGCCATCGTCCGGGTGAACAGGTCCGGGGTGTGGCTGCTGTAGTACGCGCCGCCCTCCCCGCCCAGCAGCATCGGGTCGTTGCCGGTCAGCGCGGGCCGCCCGGCGTCCGTGCGGTACGCGGGCCACCCCTCGGCTCCCGCCAGGGCTCCGGCGCGCGCGGTGTGCGCCGCGCCCCACACCGGGTAGTCGTCCAGGCCCGCCAGCTTGCCCCGCTCTCCGTTGGCGGTGGTCGCCGCCGCCTGGGCCATCAGCACCAGCGCCAGCACGGCCGCCGCGGGCAGGGCCAGGCGCCGGTGGCGCAGCGCCCACCAGGCGGCGACCGCCAGGACCAGGCCGCCGCCGGACAGGGCGAGGCCCCAGCCGGTCGCCAGCCGGCTCCCGCTCGCCGCGAGCAGTACGGCCGCCAGCACCGCCGCGCCGCCCGCCAGCGCCCACGGCCCGGGCGGGCCGGCCGACAGCCCCGCCCAGGCGGCCATCACCACGATCCCGGCCAGCACGAAGGTCTGCCGGTAGGGGCTGCCGTTGGGCGTCGCGAAGAGGTGCCAGGCCAGGTGGGTCGGCAGCCACTGGAAGGAGAGCAGCACCAGCAGGACCAGCCCCGTCCACACCAGCCGCTCCCGCCCGGCCACCGCCCGGTGGAAGGGCAGGGCCGCCGCGAGCAGCAATGTCCCGGTGCCGATGAACAGGGCGGGGGAGGAGAAGGAGTAGGTGGCGGGCAGCAGCCGGGCCAGCAGGTCCTCGGTGGCCACCGGTACGAAGGGCTTGGACCACCCCGGGTAGGCCTGCTGCGAGCTGAGGAAGAGGGGAACGAGCACCGGAGCCGACAGGGCCACGCCCAGCGCGGTTGTCAGCGCCGCCCGCGCGAGGACCCGTAGCCGTTCCTTCGCGCCCTCCCGGGTGAGCAGCCGGACCAGCAGCACCAGGACGGCGCCCAGGGTCGCCATGTAGGCGGTGTAGAAGTTCGCCGTCCAGCACAGCGCCACGACCACCACGGCCGCGGCCGGCCGGCGCGAGCGCAGCGCCCACTCACCCGTCAGACACAGGAGCGGGAGGGCGATCAGCCCGTCCAGCCACATCGGGTTGTACGAGGCCTCGATCACCGACCAGCCGCACAGTGCGTACGAGGCCCCCAGCAGCCCCGCCGCCCACACCGGTCCGCGCCGCTGGGTGCGCAGCAGCCAGGCCATCGCCGCCGCCGCGGCCGCCGTCTTGAGCACGGTGACCACGTACACCGCGAGGTCGATGTCCGCGCGCGGGAACAGCGCCACGAGCACCGCGAACGGGCTGGACAGGTACGTCCCGAAGTCGGGCAGGAAGCTGGTCCCGTAGCCGGACTGCCAGTTCAGCAGCAGCCCGCCCCCGGCGCGCCCGTGCAGCAGGTCCCACAGGTGCGCGTGGAAGGGCACGAACTGATTGCCGAGGTCGTTGACGCTGCGGTGGCGGGGCCCGTACGGGAAGACGCGCGCCACGGCGTCTCCGGCGCCCACGGCCACCGCCGTGACCAGGGCGGCGAGCGCCGAGCCGAGCAGACCGGGGCGGCGCGGGGAGCGGTGCGGTGTCGACATGGTGGGCCGACCCTGGCACTCCCGGTGGGCCGAAGGGTGGCCATCGGTGGGCGCGAACCCCAACACCCCCGGAATCGTTGGTCGAACCGGTGGCTCTGACCACCTCGACTGCATAACATCGATCACCGCACGGCCCTTGTGCACCGAAGCACAATCTCCCGGCCCTGGAGGCTCCTTTGCACCGTCGCACAGCGCTCTCCGTTTCCGCCGCCCTGCTCCTGGCGGCCCCTCTGCTGTCCGCGTGCTCGGGCGAAGCCCGCCCCGGCACCGCGGCCGTGATCGGCGGCGAACGGATCACCACCTCCGCGCTCCAGGCCCAGGTGAACGACGTCCGTACCGCCCAGAACCGCTCCGAACACGCGGCCGAGCTCATCGCGGCCGTCCCGCAGCTCGACCGGGTCAAGCTCAGCACGATGCTGCAGAGCCGGATCCTCGACCGGATGGCGAAGGACGCGGGGATCGCCGTCACCCCCAAGGAGCTCCAGGACGCCCGCAAGGCGTACGACGAGGGCAACCGCGGGGCCGCCGCCTTCGAGGAGGCCATCCTGCAGAAGGCCGCCGTCGCGCCCGACCAGATCGAGCGCTGGGTCCGGGACCAGGTGCTCTTCGAGAAGCTGAACGCCAAGTACGGCGAGGGCAAGCTCGCCGAGCCCGCCGCGAAGGCCGCGGCCAAGCTCGGCATCGAGGTCAATCCGCGCTACGGCGTCTGGGACGCCCAGCGGGTCACCCTCGGCGAGCACTCCACCCCGTGGATCACCCAGGTCACCCGGCCCGAGCAGGCTCCGGCCGGGGCCTGAGCGCTCGGGGCGGCGCGGTAGGTTCGGAGGGTGACTGACGACGTGTCCTCCGAGCCCACCGGCCGCATCGTGCTGCTGACCACGAGCCACCGGGTGGCCCCCGGCATCCTCTCCTGGCCGGCCTGGCAGACCCTGCAGACCGCGGACCGGGTCCTGTGCGCCGACCCGGACCACGTCCAGCTGCCCTACCTGCGCGAGGCGGGCGTCGAGGTCGCCCTCGAGGCCCCCGACGCCCAGGCGCTGATCGGGGAGTGCGCCGGCGGGCGGACGGTGGTCGTCCTGCTCAGCGGCGAGGGAGACCGGCGGCTCACCGACGGGCTGGCCCGCTTCGCCGGCTCGGGCCGGGTCGCCGTACCGGACCTGGAGCTGCTGCCGGGCTCGTACGACCTGCCCGGCGCACGCCTGCTCGACCTCGTCCAGGTCATGGACCGGGTCCGGCGAGAATGCCCCTGGACCTCGGAGCAGACCCACGAGGGACTGGCGAAGTACGCCATCGAGGAGGCCTACGAGCTGGTCGAAGCCATCGAGGCCGGCGACCGCGAGGAACTGCGCGAGGAACTGGGCGACGTCCTGCTCCAGGTGGTCTTCCACGCGCGCATCGCGGAGGAGGGCGGCCCCGGTGAAGAGGACGAGCCGTTCTCCATCGACGACGTGGCCGGAGCCCTCGTCGAGAAGCTGATCCACCGGCACCCGCACGTCTTCGGCGACGCGACCGCGCAAACCCCGGAGGACGTGAACGCACACTGGCAGCGCACCAAGCAGGTGGAGAAGCAGCGGGAGTCGGTCACCGACGGCATTCCGCTCGGCCAGCCCGGACTCGCCCTCGCGTCCAAGCTGGCGGGCCGTGTCCGCGCGGGAGCGGTACCCGTGGACCTGCCCCGCGGGGAGGGCGTCGGGTACGAACTGCTGGAGCTGGCGGCACGCGCCGAAGCGGCGGGCACCGACCCCGAAACCGCACTGCGCGCCGCGGCCCGGACCTACCGGAACGCGATCCGAGCGGCCGAGGGCGTCGGCGAGTAGCCCTCAGCGGCGGGAGGTCCCGCGAGAACGGAGTCAGTACTCCCGGGGAGCCCGGCCGGACGGGTTGTGCCAGTGGGGGTCGGGGCGGTTCAGGAACCACTCGCCGAAGCCCATCGGACGGTTTGCGTCGTCCTGGTTCCGGCCGCCCGCCGGGACGGAGTCGTAGAAGATCCGGTCGGGGCGCGCGCCGAGTTCCTCCAGGAGGTACGAGGTCTCCCGGATGAACTGCGGCGGACCGCTCAAGTAGACGTCCTGGTCGGGCCAGAGCCCGCGGTTGCTGAGCGCGGTCGCCAGCCGGCCGGTGGCCTGGTTGCGGTGCTGGCCGGGGGCGGGGGTGATGTAGGTGACGCTCAGCCAGCCGAGGGCGTCCGCGTACGCGTCGATGAGCGGGCGGTCGTAGAGGTGCGCGGCGTCCCGTGCGACGACGAAGAGCCGCACGTCCTGATCGGGAGGGTGTTCCGCCAGGTCCTCCAGCATGGCGCGGACCGGGGCCCAGCCGGTGCCGGCGGCTATGAAGCTGACCGGGCGGTCCTCGCGGCGGAAGGTCATCTGCCCGCCGGCGGCGCCGAGCCGCAGCACGTCCCCGGGCTGCGTCTCGCGGATCAGGGCCGTGCTGAGGCGGCCGCCCTCGATCCGGCTGACGTGCAGGTCGAGCGTGCCGTCGGCGCGGGGGGCGTTGCCCAGGGAGTAAGTGCGCCAGGTGGTCGGCACCCGGTCGCTGCTCACGCTCGCGTACTGGCCGGGGACGTGGGGGAAGTGCGCGTGCGGGCGGAGGGTGAGGACGCCGATGTCCTCCCCGTACAGCAGGTGGCGTACGACTTCCGCGTCCCACCAGGGCGGGTCCTCGCTGGCGGCAGCGCCGGCCATCATCGCGTCGGCGATCACCTGATACGCCTCTGACCAGGCTTTTTCCACCTGTGGATCCCAGGCGGACCCGGAGGCCTCGGCGAGCGCGGCGATGAGGCTGATGCCCACGGCCGCATAGTGCTCGGGCCCCGCCAGGAACTTGCGGTGATCGCGGCCGAGGTCGCGCAGATAGGGGACGAGCGTCTCGTTCTCCAGGTGGGCGATCACATGGGTGAGCGCGGCGAAGAGCCGGTCCCGCTGTCGTTCCATGTCCTCGGGGGAGGCCGGGAAGAGATCACGGACTCCGGGGTTGTGCCAGAAGAGGTGGGAGTAGAAGAACTTGACCGCATGCTCGGCCCGTCTCTCCACCACCGCGAAGCTGCTTTTCAAGATCCTCACATCCACAAAACCGAAAGTAGGAACGCCAAAGAACGTGAGGTCAAGCCACGGCCGATCTACGGACAGCCGCGATAAACGGCTCATATGGGGTCACGGGTGGCCGGCGGGATACGGTCTGCGGGTGCACGAGCAGACCCCCGCAGTCCCCGAAGAGCCCACCGCCGACCAGCCCGTGGACGGTTCCGCGGGCGGCTCCGCCGCCGCGGCCGCCGCCGGATCCACCCCGCCGACCCTGTTCGACTGGGAGTTCGCGACCGACCCGTACCCGGCGTACGCCTGGCTCCGCGAGCACGCGCCCGTGCACCGCACCACGCTCCCCAGCGGGGTCGAGGCCTGGCTCGTCACCCGGTACGCCGACGCCCGCCAGGCCCTCGCCGACCAGCGGCTCAGCAAGAACCCGGCCCACCACGAGGGCTCCGCGCACGCCAAGGGCCGCACCGGCATCCCGGGGGAGCGCAAGGCGGAGCTGATGACCCACCTCCTCAACATCGACCCGCCGGACCACACCCGGCTGCGCCGGCTGGTGTCGAAGGCGTTCACCCCGCGCAGGGTCGCCGAGTTCACCCCGAGGGTGCAGGAACTGACCGACCACCTCATCGACCGGTTCTGCGAGAAGGGGGAGGCCGACCTCATCCACGAGTTCGCCTTCCCGCTCCCCATCTACGCCATCTGCGAGATGCTCGGTGTACCGCGAGAGGACCAGGACGACTTCCGCGACTGGGCGGGCATGATGATCCGGCACGGCGGCGGCCCGCGCGGCGGGGTGGCCCGGTCCGTGAAGCAGATGCGCACCTATCTCGGCGAGCTCATCCACCGCAAGCGCGACGACCTCGGCGACGACCTGATCTCCGATCTCATCCGGGCCAGCGACCACGGCGACCACCTGACGGAGGCCGAGGCCACCGCGATGGCCTTCATCCTCCTGTTCGCGGGCTTCGAGACCACGGTCAACCTCATCGGCAACGGGGTCCACTCCCTCTTCATGAACCCGGAGCAGCGCGCACGCCTCCAGAGCTCCCTCGCCGCCGGCGAGAGTGGGCTGCTGGCCACCGGTGTGGAGGAGCTGCTGCGCTACGACGGCCCCGTGGAGCTGGCCACCTGGCGGTTCGCCACCGAGGCCTTCGAGCTCGCCGGTCAGGACATCGCGGCCGGAGACCCGGTCCTGGTGGTCCTGGCGGCCGCCGACCGGGACCCCGAACGGTTCACCGACCCGGACACCCTGGACCTCTCCCGGACCGACAACCAGCACCTCGGATACGGGCACGGCATCCACTACTGCCTGGGCGCCCCGCTGGCCCGGCTCGAAGGGCAGACCGCGCTCGCGACCCTGCTGACGCGGCTGCCCGACCTGGAACTGGCCGTGGAGCCCGAGGAGCTGCGCTGGCGCGGTGGGCTCATCATGCGGGGGCTGCGGACGCTCCCGGTCCGCTTCACCGCCGAATCCACCGCCCAAAACACCTGAAACCGGCCTGACCCGAAGTCAGTTGGCTGCCCAAACTTGTGACAGGCGTTCGAAGGCCGCTAGGTTCTGCCGTTACCCCGCCGTTATGCGAAAGGTGCAGCCTCATGCGTTCCGGGAACGGCCGCCACAGACGCCCCCGACAAGTGCCCGCACTTGTCGTCACCGCCGGAGTCACCGGCACCGCCCTCGCCCTGCCGCTGCTCGCGGCCACCGGCGCGAGCGCAGCGGAGACCTCCACATGGGACAAGGTCGCCGAATGCGAGAGCGGCGGTACGTGGAGCGCCAACTTCGGCGGTGGGGCGTACGGCGGGCTGCAGTTCACCCAGGAGCAGTGGAAGAACGCGGGCGGGCTCGACTTCGCCGAGCGCGCCGACCTCGCCAGCCGCTCCCAGCAGATAGCCGTGGCCGAGCGGGTCCTGGCCTCCCAGGGCCCCCAGGCGTGGCCGCTGTGCGGGGTGCCGGCCGGGCTGACGCAGGACGCGCCCGCCGCCGTGGTGGACCCGGGCCTGCCCGGGGGCTCCGGATCCGCCGCCCCCGCCGCCCCGTCCCGCCCGGACGACTCCGTGCCCCACACGGGCTCGGGCAGCCTCTCCACGGACTTCGGGGCCCCGACGCCCACGGCCCCGGCCGCGCCGTCCCCTTCGGGCTCGGAGCTGCCCGACTATCCGATCGGCGTGCCCGGCGACCTGCCCGTCATGCCCGCGCCGGACCTCCAGGTGCCGCCTCCCGGCCTCCCGGGCGACCCGACGGCTCCCACGAGCCCGGCGGACCCCACCGCCCCGGCGGACCCTACGACTCCGCCGCCGTCCGTGGACCCGACCGCGCCGGCGGACCCGTCCGTACCGGTGGACCCGACCGCTCCGGTCGGCCCGACGGCGCCGGTGGGGCCGACGGCTCCCGTCGGTCCGTCAGACTCGGCGGACCCGACCTCCCCGGCCGGGCCGGGGAATTCCGCGAACCCGACAAATCCGGTCAACCCGGTTGATCCCACGGCCCCGACGGCCCCGGCCGCACCGGGCGACGCGGCCACCCCGAGCGCCCCGGCGACCGCCGGCGCGACCGAGGGCGGCGGCAAGCACCGCGGCCAGGCCGCGGTCGAGACGCAGACCGGGTCTGATGCCGCGTCGGACCCGACGTACACCGTGAAGGCGGGCGACAGCCTCATCACGATCGCGGACGCCAACGGAGTGAAGGGCGGCTGGAAGGGGCTGTACGAGGCCAACGAGCAGGTCATCGGCGGCGATGCGGACCTGATCAAGCCCGGCCAGAACCTGGATCTAACGCACCAATAGGGGTACTTAAAGCGCCCGGAACCAGCTGATTGTCCGTTTTCTGTAAGTGAGACATGTGTCTCTTCAGGTCAACTGGCGTGTCAGGCCCGGAGGGTTCCGCAAACCCCGCCCTCACCTGCGCAAACGTCCCTCCGGGGAGCGCAAGTAGGCACCGTTTCCCCCCGATGTTGCTCGTTGAACATCGGGGGGAGACCTGTCTACCTTCTGAATCGCTCGCCACCGCGGGCTCCTTCGACCGCATCGCCGAATCCTGCCGGCGGACGGAGGGAACACTCGTCGCGTAAAGCGCCGAAGGCAGGAGCGGGGGAACCAAGGTAGGCGCCGGAACCGGCCGTTGAGAGACGGTCACGGAACCGGCTAGGGGTTAAGTCGAGCGCTAGGTCGCTCGGCCGGGCACTCACTCGCCCGAACCCGACAGCTCACCTCGTAGGCGTCGGTGAGGAGAACTCCATGCTGCTTTCGGGCAAGGGCAAGCACCGTCGCGGCTCCAAGGCCGTCCGCATCGTCACGCTCGCCGGTGTCGCCGGTGTCGCCGTGGCGGCTCCGCTGATGGCTGCGGGCACCGCTTCCGCCGCGACCGCCGGCGAATGGGACCGCGTCGCCGCGTGCGAGTCCGGCGGCAACTGGTCCATCAACACGGGCAACGGCTTCTACGGCGGCCTGCAGTTCACGTCCTCCACCTGGGCCGCGTACGGCGGCAAGGCGTACGCCGCGCAGGCCAACCAGGCCTCCAAGTCGCAGCAGATATCCATCGCCGAGAAGGTCCTCAAGGGCCAGGGCAAGGGCGCCTGGCCGTCCTGCGGCGTGGGCCTGTCGAACTCCTCCTACACCGGCGGTTCGGCCGAGACCCCCTCCAAGCCGAAGGCCCAGCCGAAGCCGGCGCCGAAGGTGGAGAAGAAGGCCGCGCCGAAGAAGGAGACCAAGCGCGCCGAGGCTCCGACCACCCGCTCCGAGCGTCCGGCCGCCCCGGCCGCGCCGAAGACCGAGGCCCCCAAGACGGGCAACGGCTCCTACGAGGTCAAGTCCGGCGACACGCTGGGCGCGATCGCGGACGCGAACCAGGTGTCCGGCGGCTGGGAGAAGCTCTTCGAGCTGAACAAGGACATCGTCTCGGACGCCAACCTGATCTTCCCGGGTCAGAAGCTGAACCTCAGCTGAAACGTGTGAGAACGGGCGTGGCCGCTTTGGCGACACGCAGTAGTTCCGCACGGAGCTCCACCACGCAATTCCACCGCCCGGCGCGCAACCCCCTTCGCGCCGGGCGGTGCTGTGTGCGCGTCCGTCCGCCCTGACGGAGCCTCCGGAATCCCGATGATCAAGGGCCCTATGTCCTGTAAGAGGGGCATTCAGGCCCTTTTTCGTCCCAGGACCCGGGCGGTCGGCTGGCCGAGTGCCCGGAGGCGGTTAGGCTCTAAGCGGCAAGGCCATCCCACGGCCTGACATGCCACCGCACACCCAGCGTCACATCCCAGAAGGAGATGCTCGTGCCGTCCATCGACGTCGTCGTAGCCCGGGAAATCCTGGACTCCCGAGGCAACCCCACGGTCGAGGTCGAGGTGGGCCTCGACGATGGCAGCACCGGCCGTGCTGCAGTCCCGTCCGGCGCCTCCACCGGAGCGTTCGAAGCCGTAGAGCTCCGCGACGGTGACCCCAACCGCTACATGGGCAAGGGCGTCGAGAAGGCGGTCCTCGCCGTCATCGAGCAGCTCGGCCCCGAGCTCGTCGGCTACGACGCCACCGAGCAGCGCCTGATCGACCAGGCGATGATCGACCTGGACGCCACCGAGAACAAGGGCTCCCTCGGCGCCAACGCCATCCTCGGTGTCTCCCTCGCCGTCGCGCACGCCGCGTCCGAGGCCTCCGACCTCCCGCTCTTCCGCTACCTCGGCGGCCCGAACGCGCACCTGCTGCCCGTTCCGATGATGAACATCCTGAACGGCGGGTCGCACGCCGACTCCAACGTCGACATCCAGGAGTTCATGATCGCCCCGATCGGCGCGGAGTCCTTCTCCGAGGCCCTTCGCTGGGGTGCCGAGGTCTACCACACCCTCAAGAAGGTCCTGCACACCAAGGGCCTCTCCACCGGTCTGGGCGACGAGGGCGGCTTCGCCCCCAACCTGGAGTCGAACCGCGCCGCGCTGGACCTCATCGTCGAGGCCATCAAGCAGGCCGGCTACGTCCCGGGCACCCAGATCGCGCTCGCGCTCGACGTCGCCGCGTCCGAGTTCTACAAGGACGGCAGCTACGAGTTCGAGGGCAAGTCCCGCTCGGCCGCCGAGATGACCGACTACTACGCCGAGCTCGTCGAGGCGTACCCGCTGGTCTCCATCGAGGACCCGCTGTTCGAGGACGACTGGGCCGGCTGGAAGACCCTCACCGACCGCCTGGGCTCCAAGGTCCAGATCGTCGGCGACGACCTCTTCGTCACCAACCCCGAGCGTCTCGCCCGCGGCATCGAAGAGGGCTCGGCCAACGCCCTGCTCGTCAAGGTGAACCAGATCGGCTCCCTGACCGAGACCCTGGACGCCGTCGAGATGGCCCAGCGCAACGGCTTCAAGTGCATGATGTCGCACCGCTCCGGTGAGACCGAGGACGTCACCATCGCCGACCTCGCCGTCGCCGTGAACTGCGGCCAGATCAAGACCGGCGCCCCGGCCCGCTCGGACCGCGTCGCCAAGTACAACCAGCTGCTGCGCATCGAGGAGATCCTCGACGACGCCGCGGTGTACGCGGGCCGCTCCGCGTTCCCGCGCTTCAAGGGCTGATCGCTCCTTTAGGGCGCAAGCCTCCCTACGTCCCCGCACTCGGTCCCGTACCGTGTGCGGGGACGTAGTGCGTCGTGCGCATATAGGGGAGGCGGATCAATGGCCGGGAACCGGGACCGGTTCGCCACGTTCTCGACCGCGACCAGGCTCAAGCAGCTCGGTGAGCGGACCGCGGCGCACGTGTACCGCTCGCAGTCCCGCCGGCAGGTCCGCCGCAGCCGGCTCACCGGCCGGGCCGCCCTGCTCGTGCTCGTCCTCTGTACCCTGGTCGTCGCCCTCGCGTATCCGATGCGCCAGTACGTGTCCCAGCGCTCGGAGATCGCGAAGCAGCAGAAGGACGCCGTCTCCGCGCGGGACCGGCTGGAACGGCTGCGCGACGAGAAGGCCCGCTGGCAGGACAACGCGTACGCCGAGCAGCAGGCGCGCAAGCACCTGCACTTCGTCCGGCCGGGGGAGATCAGCTACATCATGACCGACCCCGGAGCCGCCGCGGGAGAGCAGCGCCGCAGCGGACAGGCCGCCACCGACCGGCCCTGGTACTCCAACGTCTGGGACGGCGTCGACAAGGCCGACCGCCCGGGCGACTGAGTCCCACCCATCCACGAGAACGAAAAGACTTCCTCCAGGCATGCAGACGCCCCCGCCCCAGACCGACCGGACCGAGCCGACCGCCGCCGACATCGAGGCGTTCGAACAGCAGCTCGGCCGCCCCCCGCGCGGGCTCCGCGCCATCGCGCACCGCTGCCCCTGCGGGCAGCCGGACGTGGTGGAGACCGCCCCGCGGCTCCCCGACGGCACCCCCTTCCCGACGCTGTACTACCTGACCTGCCCGCGCGCCGCCGGTGCGATCGGCACGCTGGAGGCCAACGGCGTGATGAAGGAGATGCAGGCCCGCCTCGCCGTGGACCCGGAGCTGGCCGACGCCTACCGGGCCGCGCACGAGGACTACATCACCCGCCGCGACGCCATCGAGGTGCTCCAGGGCTTCCCGAGCGCCGGCGGCATGCCGGACCGGGTGAAGTGCCTGCACGTGCTGGTCGGCCACTCCCTGGCCGCGGGCCCGGGCGTGAACCCGTTCGGCGACGAGGCCCTGGCGATGCTGCCCGAGTGGTGGGCCAAGGGCGCCTGCGTCACCCCGTGCGGCGAGAAGAAGGCCGCCGCGGAGACCGCCGCGGAGAGCGCCGCCACGGAGGCGGACGCGTGACCCGCGTCGCCGCCGTCGACTGCGGTACGAACTCCATCCGGCTCCTCGTCGCGGACCTCGACCCCGCCACCGGCGAGCTGATCGACCTGGACCGCCGGATGACCGTCGTCCGGCTCGGCCAGGGCGTCGACAAGACCGGCCGGCTGGCCCCGGAGGCGCTGGAGCGCACCTTCGCGGCCTGCCGCGAGTACGCCGCGGTGATCAAGGAGCTGGGCGCGGAGCGGGTGCGCTTCGTGGCGACCTCGGCCTCCCGCGACGCCGAGAACCGGGACGAGTTCGTCCGGGGCGTCCTGGACATCCTGGGCGTCGAGCCCGAGGTGATCAGCGGCGACCAGGAGGCCGAGTTCTCCTTCACCGGTGCCACCGGCGAGCTGACCGGCCGCACCGACCTGGAGCGCCCCTTCCTGGTGGTGGACATCGGCGGCGGCTCCACGGAGTTCGTGGTCGGTACCGAGCACGTCCGGGCGGCCCGCTCCGTCGACGTGGGCTGCGTCCGGATGACCGAGCGCCACCTGACGGTGGACGGGGTCGTCACCGACCCGCCGGCCGCGGAGCAGATCGCCGCGATACGGGCCGACATCGAGGCGGGGCTGGACCTGGCCGCCGAGACGGTCCCGCTGGCGGAGGCGCGCACCCTGGTGGGCCTGGCCGGCTCGGTGACCACGGTCGCCGCGATCGCCCTGGGCCTGGAGGCGTACGACTCGGCGCGCATCCACCACTCCCGGATCCCCTACGAGACGGTCCGCGAGGTCAGCGAGCGGATGCTGACGCTGACGCACGCCGAACGCGCGGCCATCCCGGTGATGCACCCGGGCCGGGTCGACGTGATCGGCGCGGGCGCCCTGGTCCTGCTGACGATCATGGAGCGCGTCGGCGCCACCGAGGTCGTGGTCTCGGAACACGACATCCTCGACGGAATCGCCTGGTCCATCGCCTGACGCCCCAAGCGAACGCACGGCCCGGTGCCCCCGGCGGATCCATCCCGCCGGGGGCACCCGCCGTCGGGGTCAGCCGTCCAAGGGGACCGGACCCCGTTCGCCGGACAGACGGGCCAGCAGCTCCGCCATGGTCACGGTCGGCCCGCCCGCGGCCAGTACGGCCTCGGCCTCACGGGCCAGGAGCTCGTCGTACGCCTCGTCGAGTGGGCCGAAGTCCGCGTTCTCACTCATGAGCCCAGTGTGCACACGGCGGTGCAAGCACGCGGCGACAACCCCGGCAAGGCGCCGCCTGCCCGGGCCTATCCCTCCAGGCGGACCGGCATCAGGAGCGAGAACGATTCCTCGTCGTCGGGGCGGCGGATCGCCACGGGGGTCTTCGGGGCGCCGAGCTCCAGGATCAGCTGGTCCCGGGCTCCGGCCGTGAGGGCGTCCAGCAGGAAGGCGCGGTTCAGGCCGACGTCGGCCGGGTCGTCGTCGCCGTCGGCGCCGAGGGAGATGCCGCCCCCGGGGGTCACCCTGAGGACGCTGACGTCGCCGGTCGCGCCGTCCTGTTCGCGTTCGGCCGGGCGGACGGGGCCGGATTCCAGGGCGGCGCGGAAGGCCGGGACGTCGACGAGGACGCGGCGCCCCGCGGGCAGGCCGACGAGGCGGCGGTAGTCGGGGAACTCGTGGCCCAGGCAGCGGCCGGCCGCCTGGCGGTCCCCCGACTCGGTCTCCAGGGCCACCCGGTCGCCGTCCACGCCGAGCAGGACCGGGGCGTCCTCGCTCAGCAGCGCCCGCATCGCATCGGCGACGGGGGCGGGTACGAGGAGCTGGAGGCGGGGCCCGCAGTGGCCGGCGGCCCCGGCGCGGGCGACGGCCAGGCGGTAGCGGTCGGTGGCCACGACGCGCAGCGCCCCGTCCTCGATGTCGAAGAGGATGCCGCCGAGCACCGGCAGCTCGGGGTCGGAGCCGACGGCGAACCGGACGGCGTCCAGCGCGGCGGCCAGCTCGGGCGCGGCCAGGGTGAGCCGGGCGGTCGTACCGGCGGTGGAATGGGTGGTCGTGCTCGTGGTCATGGGGGTCTCCCGGCGGTCGAGTAGGGCGCGGATCGCGGAGAGCTCGGCGCGCGCATCGGACAGGCCCCGTTCGAGCCGGAGCAGGTGCGCCCGGAGCAGGCCGCGGACCAGATCGGTGTCCGCGCCGGCCCAGCCGGCCAGGACGAGCCGGATGTCCGCCAGGGGCATGCCGGTCCGCCGGAGCCGGGCCAGCAGCCGGGCCTCCTCGACCTGCTCGGGCCCGTACCAGCGGTACCCGCTCGCCGGATCCACCCGGACGGGGACCAGCACGCCGGCCCCGTCGTAGAACCGCAGGGCACTCACGCTCAGCCCGCTGTCGAGGGCCGTTTCGCCGATGCTGCGCATTTCGTTCTCCACGCCCCGAACCCTGGTCCCTCGACCGGGTCGAGGGTCAAGAAGGGCTCTCGGGGGGCCGTTCGGGGGTCATTGGTCCCGTCGTCCACATGAACTTCGTGAAGTTCTTCACAAGGAAAAGGTGCCCGTGAGGGCTCCGGAGGAGCCTTTTGGGTGAGTCCGGAGCCCCCGGGGCCTTCTTTTTGCTCGCGTTCGTGCGAATGAAGGTCGTCGCGGGGCTCTGGCGGTAGGTATCCACGAAGCCGGTGGTCTACTCCGCTTGAGGGCCTGGAGGCCAGGTCGGGACTGGTGTTCAACGACTCCCGTTACACGCTGGTTCCCGCTTCGCGCCATGACCTCGGTCACGTGGGCGGCGGAGTGTAGCAGAGGGGCCCGAGGTCCTTGTGAAGGGGCTCACGAGCGTCACCCCTTGGGGTGCTGGATACTTTTCCTCATGAGCACCACGGAGCGTCCCAGGATCCTCGTTGTAGGAGGTGGGTACGTAGGCCTGTACGCAGCCAAGCGCATCATGAAGAAGATGCGTTACGGCGAGGCGACCGTCACGGTCGTCGACCCGCGCTCGTACATGACCTACCAGCCCTTCCTCCCCGAAGTGGCCGCAGGCAGCATCTCGCCTCGGCACGTCGTCGTACCGCTGCGACGCGTGCTTCCGAAGGCTGAGGTCCTCACCGGCCGGGTCACGAACATCGACCAGGACCGCAAGGTCGCCGTCGTCACGCCGCTGGTCGGCGAGGCGTACGAGCTGCCCTTCGACTACCTGGTGATCGCGCTCGGCGCCGTCTCCCGCACCTTCCCGATCCCCGGCCTCGCCGAACAGGGCATCGGCATGAAGGGCGTGGAAGAGGGCATCGGCCTGCGCAACCACGTACTCGAGCAGCTCGACAAGGCCGAGTCCACGACGGACGAGGACGTCCGCCGCAAGGCCCTCACCTTCGTCTTCGTCGGCGGCGGCTTCGCCGGCGCCGAGACGATCGGCGAGGTCGAGGACATGGCCCGCGACGCCGCGAAGTACTACTCCAGCATCAAGCGCGAGGACATGCGCTTCATCCTGGTCGACGCGGCCGACAAGATCCTTCCCGAGGTCGGGCCCAAGCTCGGCACCTGGGGCAAGGAGCACCTCGAGTCGCGCGGCATCGAGATCTACCTGAACACCTCCATGGACTCCTGCGTGGACGGCCACGTGGTGCTGAAGAACGGCCTCGAGGTCGACTCCAACACCCTCGTGTGGACCGCCGGCGTCAAGCCCAACCCGGTGCTGGCCCGCTACGGCCTCCCGCTGGGCCCCCGCGGCCACGTGGACGCCGAGCCGACCCTCCAGGTCAAGGGCACGGACTACATCTGGACCGCCGGCGACAACGCCCAGGTGCCCGACCTCGCCGCCCGCAAGGCCGGCGTGGAGAACGCCTGGTGCCCGCCGAACGCCCAGCACGCGCTGCGCCAGGCCAAGGTCCTCGGCGACAACGTCATCTCGGGCATGCGGGGCTTCCCGCAGGCCGAGTACTCGCACTCCAACAAGGGTGCGGTGGCGGGCCTCGGCCTCCACAAGGGCGTGGCGATGATCGTCATGGGCAAGATGAAGATCAAGCTCAAGGGCCGTCTCGCCTGGTACATGCACCGTGGCTACCACGGCATGGCCATGCCGACCTGGAACCGCAAGATCCGCGTCTTCGCCGACTGGACCCTCGCGATGTTCCTCAAGCGCGAGGTCGTCTCCCTCGGCGCCCTGGAGAGCCCCCGCGAGGAGTTCTACGAGGCCGCCAAGCCGGCGCCGGCTCCGGCCGCCGTCGCTGCCCCGGCCGAGAAGGCCAAGGCCTCCTGACCCCGCAGGACCCGCAGGATCAGTAGGACCAGCAGAACCCCGTAGGACCAGCAGGACCAGTAGGACCAGTAGGACCCAGTGTGTCCCGAAGGGGCCGCCCGCCATCCGTGGTGCGGGCGGCCCCTTCGGCATATTCGGGACCGGATCCGGGTATGCCGTGCGGTCGGAACTTGTCGGAGCACGTCAGCGCCCCTCGGAGGAACCCGCATGAACGACGCCGCGCCGCGGCTGGCCGCTTTAGCCGCAACCCTGATGGGAGCCCCCCTCCCGGTCCGGATCCGGGCCTGGGACGGCAGCGAGGCCGGCCCGCTCGGCGGGCCCATCCTGGTCCTGGCCAACCGGCGCGCCCTGCGCCGGATCCTGTGGAAGCCGGGCGAGCTCGGCCTGGCCCGCGCCTGGGTGGCCGGGGACCTGACCGTCGACGGTGACCTGTTCGAGCTGCTGGACCGGGTCGGCGGGCTGCTCTGGGAACCGGACCGCGAACCCGGCGCCGAGGCGCCCGCCCAGAACGAGAACAAGAACAAGAACAAGAGCAAGAGCAAGAGCAAGGACAACGGCAAGGGCGCCGGGCCCGCCGCCCTGCTGCGCGATCCGCACGCCCGGGCCGCCGTGCGGAGCCTGGTGGGCCTGGCCCGGCCGTGGACCAGACCGGCCCCGCCGCCCGAGGAGGCCCACCGCCGTGGCGGCCCTGGGCAGCCACGGCACACCCGGGGCAGCGACCGGCGCGCCATCAGCCACCACTACGACGTGGGCAACACCTTCTACGAGCGGGTGCTCGGCCCGTCCATGGTGTACTCCTGCGCCTACTGGACCCCCGGCGGGAGCCTGGAGGACGCCCAGCGGGACAAGCTGGACCTGGTCTGCCGCAAGCTCGCCCTCAGACCCGGGGACCGGCTCCTGGACGTCGGCTGCGGCTGGGGCTCGATGGCCCTGCACGCGGCCCGGGAGTACGGGGCGAAGGTCACCGGGATCACGCTCTCGCGGGAACAGGCCGCCTACGCCCGCAAGCGGGTCGCGGAAGAGGGCCTGGCCGACCTCGTCGAGATCCGGGTCCAGGACTACCGGGACGTCAAGGACGGGCCGTACGACGCCATTTCCTCCATCGGGATGGCCGAACACGTCGGCGCCGACCGCTACCGCACGTACGCCCGGAGCCTGTACGGACTGCTGCGGCCGGGCGGCAGGCTGCTGAACCACCAGATCGCGCGGCGCCCCGAGCCGGACGAGGAGGCCTACCGGATCGACGAGTTCATAGACGCCTACGTCTTCCCCGACGGGGAGCTGTCCCCGTTGGGCACCACCGTCGGCGAGCTGGAACGGGCCGGCTTCGAGGTCCGCGACGTGGAGGCGCTGCGCGAGCACTACGCGCTCACCCTGCGGGCCTGGGTGGCCCGGCTGGAGGAGCACTGGGAGGAGGCGCAGCGGCTGACCTCGCCCGGCCGGGCGAGGGTCTGGCAGCTCTACATGGCCGCCTCGGCGCTCGCCTTCGAGCACAACCGCCTCGGCGTCAACCAGGTGCTCGCGGTGCGCACGGGGACCCGGTCCGCCTCGGGTCTGCCGCTGCGCGCCCGGGAGTGGCCGGCGTAGCCCCGTAGGGCAGGGAAACGCCGCAGGGCCCCGCGACGGGAGGTCGCGGGGCCCTGCGGCGTGCTGAGGCGGTGCGGGGCTACTCCGTCTTGATCGCGGTCAGCATGTTCAGCCGGGCCGCGCTGCGGGCGGGCCACATGGCCGCCAGGGCGCCGACGATGCCGGCCAGCAGCATGAAGATCGCGATCCGGTCGAAGGGGATCTGCAGGGCGTAGTTCGGGATCGAGCCCTTGATGGTCTCGCCGACGGCCCAGGCGATGAAGGTGCCGAGCACCACGCCGATCACCGCGCCGAAGAGCGAGATCACGATGGCTTCCAGCCGGATCATGTTCTTGACCCGGCCGCGGTCCAGGCCGATGGCCCGCAGCATGCCGATCTCCTGCGTCCGCTCGTAAACGGACATCGCCAGGGTGTTGACGACGCCGAGGACCGAGATGATCAGCGCCATGGCGAGCAGGCCGTACATGATGTTCAGGGCGGTGTTGATCATGCCGCCCATCTCGTTGCGGATGTCCTGCTGGGTGGCGAAGGTGATCGCCGGGTTCTTGCCGAGGGCGTCCACGAGGGCCTGCTCGCCCTTGGCGGAGGGGCCGCCGTCCATCTTGACGAGGACCTCGCGCAGGTACGGCTTCTCGTCGTGCTGGTCGAGGATCCGGGAGTCGATCACGTAGGGGGAGAGCATGCCCTCCATGTCCTTGTAGACCGCGCCGACCTTCAGGGTCGCCGTCTTCTTGTCGGGGAAGGTGACCTTCAGGGGGGAGCCGACCGACAGGCCGTCCGTCGTGGCGGTCTTCTCGGCGACCGCCACCTCGCCCTTGGCGAGGCTGGTCAGCTGACCGCTGGTCACGTCGAAGTTGAGGAGCTGGCCGATGGTCGCCGGGTTGACCCCGGAGACGGAGCGGTAGGTGTCGCCGTCGCCGACCTTGAAGTCGCCGGCCTGCTGCGGGGAGACCGCCTTGACGCCCGCGGCCTTCTCCAGGGCCGGGATCACGGAGGGGTCCAGGCTGCCGAAGCTCTCGCCCATGGAGACCTTGTAGTCGGCCTTGAGGTTGTCCGTCGTCATCCGGTCGATGGCCTTGCCCATCGTGATGCCGAGTACGGACAGGGCGGTGACCAGGGTCAGGCCGATGGCCAGCGAGGCGGCGGTGACGGCGGTGCGGCGCGGGTTGCGGACCGCGTTCTGCGCGGCCAGCTTGCCGGCGACGCCGAAGACCTTCTCCAGCAGCGGGCGGACCGCCGCGATGACCGGGCGGGAGAGGGCCGGCAGCAGGATGATGATGCCGATCATCGTGAGGAAGGCGCCGGCCCCGATGAGCATCTTGCCGTCCTTGCCGGTCATCGCGCCGCCGAGGATGCCGAGCAGACCGAGCAGGGTGACGGCGCCGCCGAGGCTGTTGCGCAGCACCAGGGACTTCGAGGAGGCCGGCAGGTGGGCGCTGCCCATCGCGGCGACCGGGGAGATCTTGGCGGTGCGGCGGGCGGGCAGCCAGGCGGCGAGCATCGTGACGAAGACGCCGATGACGATCGCCGCGATGACGGTGACGGGGGCGACGACCAGCGGACCGGCGGGGATCTTGACGTCGAAGGCGTTCATCGCGGAGCGCATGCCGGCCGCGAGCCCGACGCCGGCGATCAGGCCGATGGCGGAGGAGATCACGCCGACGACCAGGGCCTCGGCCAGGACCGAGCGCTTGACCTGGCCGCGGTTGGCGCCGACGGCGCGCAGCAGGGCCAGTTCCTTGGTGCGCTGGGCGACCAGCATGGTGAAGGTGTTGTAGATCAGGAAGACGCCCACGAAGAGCGAGATCAGCGCGAACGTCAGCAGCATCTGGTTCATGCTGCCCATGCCGGCTTCGATGTCCTTGGCCTGCTGGGCGGCGAGCGCCGCGCCGGTCTGGGCCTTGGCGTCCTTGCCGATGAGCGGCTTGATCCCGGTGAGCAGCTGGTCGGCGCTCGTGCCGGCCTTGGCGCTGACCGAGAGCTCGCCGTAGTAGCCGGGCTCCAGGTAGAGCTGCTGGGCGGTCGGGGTGTCGAACAGCACGAGCGAGCCGCCCGCGTTGACCGCGCCGTCCTCGGTGGTGAAGACACCGGTGAGGGTGTACTCCTTGGCCGGGCCGTTGTCGGCCACCCGGACCTTGTCGCCCACCGCGTACTTGCCGCGCTTGGCCGTCTCCTGGTCGAGGGCGATCTCGCCGGCCTTGGCCGGTCCGTTGCCCGAGGTGAAGGCGTAGCGGGGGTCCTTGCCGTCCTTGAGGGGGACGAAGTTGGCGCCGGTGTTGGCCCAGCCGGTGCCGATCAGCTTGCCGTCCTGGTCGCCCACGGCGGCGAAGCCGCTGACCCGGCCGGAAGCGCTCTCGACGCCGCCGAGGGCCTTGACCTTGTCGAGGGTCTGCTGGCTGATGCCCGGCTCGCCCTCCTTGACGCCCTCGTCGTTGCGCGAGGGGCCTTGGGAGGTGACGGAGACGGCCACGCCGTCGAAGCTCTTGGCGGACTGGTTCGACATCGCCTTGCCGACGGTGTCGGTGAAGACGAGCGTGCCGGAGACGAAGGCGACGCCGAGGACGACGGCGAGCACCGTCATCAGCAGCCGTGCCTTGTGCGCGAGCACGTTGCGCAGGGCGGTACGGAACATGGTGGAGGAGTCCTGGGGTCAGGGGTCAGCGGGGACGGAGGCGAGGGACGTCCCTCAGCTGGTGCGGCCCTTGGCGTCGAAAGCCTTCATGCGGTCGAGCACGCCGTCGGCGGTGGGCTGGATCATCTCGTCGACGATCCGGCCGTCGGCGAGGAAGATGACGCGGTCCGCGTAGGAGGCGGCGACCGGGTCGTGGGTGACCATGACGACGGTCTGGCCGAGCTCGCGCACGGAGTTGCGCAGGAAGCCCAGGACCTCGGCGCCGGAGCGCGAGTCGAGGTTTCCGGTGGGCTCGTCACCGAAGATGATCTCGGGGCGGGAGGCCAGGGCGCGGGCCACGGCCACGCGCTGCTGCTGGCCGCCGGAGAGCTGGGTGGGGCGGTGGGAGAGGCGCTCGGAGAGGCCGACCATGCTGATCACCGCGTCCAGCCACTGCTGGTCGGGCTTGCGGCCGGCGATGTCCATGGGGAGCGTGATGTTCTCCAGGGCCGTCAGGGTCGGCAGCAGGTTGAAGGCCTGGAAGATGAAGCCGATCTTGTCCCGGCGCAGCTGCGTGAGCTGCTTGTCCTTCAGGGTGGACAGCTCGGTCTCGCCGATGCGGACCGATCCGGCGGAGAAGGTGTCCAGGCCCGCGACGCAGTGCATCAGCGTGGACTTGCCGGAACCGGAGGGGCCCATGATCGCGGTGAACTGGCCCTGCGCGAAGTCGACGGAGACGTTGTCCAGAGCGACCACCTGGGTCTCGCCCTGGCCGTACACCTTGGAGAGGCCGGTGGCGCGCGCGGCGACGGCCTGGGTGGTGTGCGGGGCGTAGTTCATGGTGGTCACGGGGGCGGCTCCTCGAAGGACGGACCGGGCTCACGGTCCGCGGTTGGCGGGACCCCTCAATCGTCGCGGCGCCCCGCCCTCTCCGGATCAGCCGTGATGCCCGTTCTCCGGTCCACCGGAGACTGACCACGGGGGCCCGCGCCTCCTCCTTTGGTATGACGGCGGCCCCGCGGAGGTACGGGAAGCGGAGCCCGGCCGAGGGGGTGGCGCACAGGGTGGCGTGCGGGGTGGCGCGGGCCATCGAAATCCCGTCAATCCCGTGGCGGCCATGATCGACGCCCGGAACGTGCCGACCGCGCCTTCTGTCCCCTGACGCGTCATCAATCGCCAATAAAATCAGACAACATCGGCGAGACGCCCAGGTGGGGGCGTAAGTGTTCCGGATAGGCTCGGCGTAGCGTTCAAGGCTTTTCCTACGGGGCCGCTACGCCCTGCCCGGATGGTGGAATGCAGACACGGCGAGCTTAAACCTCGCTGACCCTCGGGTCGTGCCGGTTCAAGTCCGGCTTCGGGCACGATGACGTTCCGTTTCAGGCCGGAACGTGCGTACGGCGGGGGCGCCAGGGGTGCCCCCGCCGGACCGCCCGAGCAGGGCCCGTACCGGCGGGGAAAGATCCTCCTCCAGCAGTAGGGCGATTTCTTTGCGTTCGCATTACTCTTGACTCCAAGGCCGCGCACGGTGGCCATGGAGGAGTGAGATGAGGAGCAGCAACCCGGTCTTCTCGCGACGGGGATTCAGCCGCGACAACGGTGCTTATGCGGGCTTCGGCACGCAGCAGCCCCAGGCCCAGGCCGGGACCGCCACCAACCCGTACGCGACCAACCCCTACGCGACCGACCCGGCCACGGGTATGCCGCAGGCGCCGGTCCGCGGCAATGCGATGACCATCGACGACGTCGTGAGCCGTACGGCCCTGACGCTCGGCACGGTCATCCTGACGGCGGCGATCTCCTGGATCACGCTTCCGGTCGACCCGGCCAACATCAACAAGTCGTACGCCATCGCCTTCGTCGCCGCGCTCATCGCGTTCGTCTTCGCGATGGTCCAGTCGTTCAAGGCCAAGCCGGTCCCGGCACTGATCCTGGCGTACGCGGCCTTCGAGGGCGTCTTCCTCGGCGTCATCAGCTCGGCCGTCAGCACCTACGTCGGTCCCGGCACGGTCGTCCAGGCCGTCATGGGCACGATGTGCGTCTTCGCCGGCGTGCTGATCGCCTACAAGATGCGCTGGATCAGGGTGAACCGGCGCTTCGTCGGCTTCGTGACGGCGGCCGCCATCGGCTTCATGCTGCTGATGGTCGTCAACATGCTGTTCTCCGTCTTCGGCGGCGGCGACGGCCTCGGCTTCCGCAGCGGCGGCCTCGGCATCCTCTTCGGTGTCATCGGCATCCTGCTCGGTGCCGCCTTCCTCGCCATGGACTTCAAGATGGTCGAGGACGGCGTGACCTACGGCGCCCCCCGCGAGGAGTCCTGGCTGGCGGCCTTCGGCCTCACCATGACCCTGGTGTGGATCTACATGGAGATGCTGCGCCTGATCTCCATCCTCAAGGGCGACTAGTACCCCCGGTACAGCCGAGGAAGGCCCCGCGAGCACGCGCTCGCGGGGCCTTCCCGCATGTCGGGGGCTGTGGACAGGGGCAGGGGCCGGCTCAGCCGAACTTGCGGGCGGCCCTGCGCAGGTCGTACTCGTGGATGATCGCCTTGGCCTGGCCGTACGACAGCTCGTGCGCGCCGAGCAGCCAGCTGACCTTCTCTTCGAACCGGACGAGGGAGGGACCTTCGTCCACGGTGCGGAGCCAGTCGGACACTTCACGACCGGTGGAACGGGGGATTCTGTCGATCATGTTGCGGTGGGTCTGCTCGGAGAACTCGACGGACATGGGCGCCTCCGGAGGTATCGCCGTGCTGCTCTCTTCACGCCACCGTGCCGGAGAGTTCGCCCGTTGGCAATGGCGCCGGGGCGGCGCGTAAGGTCGGCCGGGTGCTCGATACCTCACCCTTGACCGCCGCCGTGGAACGTTTCGCCGACCGGCTGCGGGCGGCCCCGCAGAGCAGGCTCCAGCAGGGCGCCGCCGCGGTGGCGCTGGACCTGGCCCGGGAGCTCTCGCTGAGGGCGCAGCGGCTGGAGGCGGCCTCCGCGGGCGCCGGGGACGCCGCGGGGGCGGCTCCGGCGCAGACGGTGGCGCGGACGATGCCCGATGCCGGGATCTTCGTCGTCGGCGACCAGCTGGCCGTGGCCGGGCTGGACCTCGCCGAAGCCCTGCACGCCGCGACGGACACGGCGAAGGCCCCGTCCGAGGTGCTGGACGAGGCCGTTCGGCTGGTGGAACAGGTGGAAGCCGGGGCGCTGCGGTGACGCGGACCGGTACGGGGGCTCAGAGCGAGGCGATGACCCGGTCGGCGAGGATGTAGACGTTGCTGTCCGGGTCCTCGGAGTCGCCGCAGGAGAAGGTCAGGGCGTAGGCGCCGGAGATGCCCGAGCCGCCCAGCAGGACCGGCGCGCTGCCCGAACGCAGGGCGTCGGCGAGCCGCTCGGCGGTCTCCCGGTGCCCCGGGGTCATGCAGAGCGTGGTGCCGTCGGTGAAGACGTACACGTCCAGGGTGCCCAGCGGGCCGGGGCGGACGTCCGCGAGGGCCGTACGGGCCTCCGCGAGCTCCTCCAGGCGGTTGACCGTGCGCTCGTGGTCGGCGCCGGGGTGCGAGGCCTGCACGGGGACGAAGTCCGGGTGCGAGGGGTGGCGCCGGCGGGCGGCGGCCAGCTCGGCCGAGTCCTCCGGGTACGCCGTGTAGTCGTCGGCCCCCTCGAGGCCGTCGCCCAGGAGCGGCTCCAGGCCGACCAGGTCCGCCTGCCGGGGCAGGAAGACCGGGCTCTCCTCGCCGAGGCCGGACAGGCCGCCCAGCAGCGAGGGGGCGTCGGCGGCGTCACGGGCCTCCTGTGCGGCCCAGAACGCGCGCGCCTCGGCGAGCTCGCGCTCGCGCTCCTCGGCCAGGGCCTCGGCGACGGCGGCTCGTATCTCGGCGGCGGGGGACTCCACTGCGCTGCGGGCGTGCGGAACGGTGGCGGCGGCGCCACGGGGGTGCGAAACCGTCAGCTCACCGCGCAGTGCGGTGACCTGCTTGCGCAGGCCGTGGACGGCGTGCAGCGCAGCAGCGCCGACGGCCGTGGCAGCGGCCGTGGTCAGCAGTAGGGCAAGAGACATGGCGCTCACTGACTAACTCCTGATTGATTCGATCCCCCGACTTCCTACATCAGCTTGTCCCGTCCTGGGAATGGGCAGCAGTGCATTACGTCATGAATTGGACAGGCCTTTCGTCCTGATCGCCCCCTCGGGAACCGCCCTGACCTGCGAAAACAGTGATCCCCCAGGACGAAGGTCACATCCTGGGGGACATTTGGTCACAGAATGGCGGCGACAGGGTTAGATTCGATGTCAGTACGCCGCTAAGGGATCAAGCGGATCCCTTACGGCGTCTGGCCTCGGCTCATGATCCCGACGACCCCGCTCCCGTCGGACTAGCTGAGACGCTCGATCTTGTGGTCGCGCTGAGCTGAGCCTCCGCGGCGGGCAGGTGCCGCCCTTCGTGCCTCAGGGCGACCCCTACCCCCCGCTCCGACTCAGCTCAGCCGCTCGATGATCATGGCCATGCCCTGGCCGCCGCCCACGCACATGGTTTCGAGGCCGAACTGCTTGTCGTGGAACTGCAGGCTGTTGATCAGCGTGCCGGTGATGCGGGCGCCGGTCATCCCGAAGGGGTGACCGATGGCGATGGCCCCGCCGTTGACGTTCAGCTTCTCCAGCGGGATCTCCAGGTCCCGGTAGGAGGGGATCACCTGGGCCGCGAAGGCCTCGTTGATCTCGAAGAGGTCGATGTCGCCTACGGTCAGGCCCGCCCGCTTCAGCGCCTGCTTGGAGGCCTCGACCGGGCCCAGGCCCATGATCTCGGGGGAGAGGCCGGTGACGCCGGTCGAGACGATCCGGGCCAGCGGGGTCAGGCCCAGCTCGCGCGCCTTGGTGTCGCTCATGACGACCAGCGCCGCGGCGCCGTCGTTCAGCGGGCAGCAGTTGCCGGCCGTGATCAGGCCGTCGGGACGGAAGACGGGCTTGAGGCCCTGGACGGCCTCCAGGGTGACCCCGGCGCGCGGGCCGTCGTCCTGCGAGACGACCGTGCCGTCCGGGGTGGTGACCGGGGTGATCTCGCGGGCCCAGAAGCCGTTCTTGATGGCTTCCTCGGCCAGGTTCTGCGAGCGCACGCCGAACTCGTCCATGTCGGCGCGGGTCACGCCCTTGAGCCGGGCCAGGTTCTCCGCGGTCTGCCCCATCCCGATGTACGCGTCGGGGGTGCGGCCGTCCTCGCGCGGGTCGTGCCAGGAGGAGCCCGTGGACTCGGCCACCTCCTTGGTGCGGGCCTCGGACTCGGCGAAGACCGGGTTGTGGGTGCCCGGGATGCCGTCGGAGGAGCCGTTCACGGAGCGGGAGACCATCTCGACGCCCGCGGAGATGAAGACGTCGCCCTCGCCCGCCTTGATGGCGTGCAGGGCCATCCGGGAGGTCTGGAGCGAGGAGGCGCAGTAACGGGTGATCGTGGTGGCGGGCAGGTGGTCCATGGCCATCTGCACCGCGACGATCCGGCCCAGGTTGTGGCCCTGCTCGCCGCCCGGGAGACCGCAGCCCAGCATCAGGTCGTCGATCTCGCGCGGGTCCAGGCCGGGCACCTTGGCGAGGGCGGCCTGGATGACCGTGGCGGTCAGGTCGTCCGGGCGGACGTCCTTGAGGGATCCCTTGAAAGCGCGCCCGATCGGCGACCGGGCGGTGGAAACGATGACGGCTTCGGGCATCGGGGCTCCAAGGGAGGTGGTGTCGTACCGGGACCGCATGCGAAGTTACCGCCCCGTACCGTCGAGGTCACTGCCCTTGCGATGTGACTCCGGTCGCTCTGGGCGCGTCCGTGGGGCCGGTCGCCCCGCTGCCCGCGGGGCCGGTCGCCCCGGCGCCCGTCGCGGCACCTCCAGTGTGCTCCGTCTGCTCCGTCTGCTCCGTGAGTTCCTCGCCCGGCACCCGCCGCCTGCGCCGGTACTTGAGCAGCGCCCAGGCGCCGCGGGCCCCGGTCACCTCTGTGCCGGCCTGCCCGGCCGCCGCGGAGGCGGCCTTGGCCAGCGGGAGCATGTCCTCGTTGCGCGACACGTCCAGCCGGTCCGACTCGGGCCAGACGCCGAGGGCCGCGCACAGGGTCGGCAGTATGGCCATGGCCGCGGTCGCGTACCCCTCCGCCGACGGGTGGTAGGAGTCCGGGCCGAACATCTCGCGGGGGTTCGCCGCGAACTCCGTCCCCATCAGGTCGCCGATCGATACGGTACGGGCGCCCAGCGCGAGCACCCCGATCGTCTGGGCGGCCGCGAGCTGGCGCGAGACCCGGCGGGCCAGCCACCGCAGCGGCTGGTAGACCGGCTCGATGGTGCCGAGGTCCGGGCAGGTGCCGACCACCACCTCGGAGCCCGCGAGGCGCAGCCGGCGTACGGCCGCGGTGAGCAGCCGCACCGACTGGGTGGGCGGCATCCGGCGGGTCACGTCATTGGCGCCGATCATGATCACGCACACGTCGGGGGGCGGTGCGTCACCGTCCAGCAGCAGCCCCGTCTGGCGGTCCAGATCGTCCGACATGGCACCCGAAAGGGCCACGTTGCACAGCTCGACCGGCCGCTCGGCCACCGCCGCCAGCCCCGAGGCCAGCAGGGCGCCCGGAGTCTGCCGGGCCCGCCGCACCCCCAGCCCGGCGGCCGTGGAATCGCCCAGCACGCCGAACCGCAGCGGGCCCGGACTCAGCTCGGGCCCGCCGAACTCGCTCCCGTACAGCCCGTCCGCGCGCGGCGGATCCGGGAGCCCGGTACCGACCGTCCGCTTCGCGAACTGCATCTCCGCGACCACCAGCCCGACCGCTGCGGCTCCCACGAGCCCGATCCCGCCACCGCCGTACGCCGCCCCCGCCGCGATGCGGCGGGCCGTCCTCGCCCTGGACACCCTTCAAGCCACCTTCTCGGTCCTTGGCCGGATCCCTGCGCCGTGCCTGCTCGACCCCGCCGTCCTGTTGACCTTCCTGCCCCGTACGGACGGTCGGCCAATCCCTTTCCGCATAGTCTGGCGGTGCCTCCCGGAGAACCCGTGGAGTCCCCTCCTTGGAGAACATGGTGCAATTCCACGACTCGATGATCAGCCTCGTCGGCAACACCCCGCTGGTGAAGCTCAACCGTGTGACCGAAGGCCTCCAGGCCACCGTCCTTGCCAAGGTCGAGTACTTCAATCCCGGCGGATCCGCGAAGGACCGCATCGCCGTACGGATGATCGAGGCCGCCGAACAGAGCGGAGCACTCAAGCCCGGCGGCACCATCGTGGAGCCCACGAGCGGCAACACGGGTGTAGGACTCGCCATCGTGGCCCAGCAGAAGGGCTACAAGTGCATCTTCGTCTGCCCCGACAAGGTCTCGACTGACAAGATCAACGTCATGCGCGCGTACGGCGCCGAGGTCGTGGTCTGCCCGACCGCCGTCGACCCCGAGCACCCGGACTCGTACTACAACGTGTCCGACCGCCTCGTGCGCGAGACCCCGGGAGCCTGGAAGCCCGACCAGTACAGCAACCCGAACAACCCGCGCTCGCACTACGAGACCACCGGCCCCGAGCTCTGGGAGCAGACGGACGGGAAGATCACCCACTTCGTCGCGGGCGTCGGCACGGGCGGCACGATCTCGGGCACCGGCCGGTACCTCAAGGAGGCGTCCGGCGGCAGCGTGAAGGTCATCGGCGCCGACCCCGAGGGTTCGGTCTACTCCGGCGGCTCGGGCCGCCCGTACCTCGTCGAGGGCGTCGGCGAGGACTTCTGGCCGACCGCCTACGACGCGGAGGTGGCCGACGGGATCATCGCGGTGTCCGACAAGGACTCCTTCCAGATGACCCGCCGCCTCGCCAAGGAAGAGGGCCTGCTCGTCGGCGGCTCCTGCGGCATGGCGGTCGTCGCCGCGCTGAAGGCGGCCGAGGGCCTCGGCCCGGACGACGTGGTCGTCGTCCTGCTCCCGGACAGCGGGCGCGGCTACATCAGCAAGATCTTCAACGACGAGTGGATGGCCGGACACGGCTTCCTGGAGGACACGGGCCCCTCCGCCCGCATCCGGGACGTGCTCGCGGACAAGGCGGGCGGCATCCCCTCGCTGGTCCACATGCACCCGGAGGAGACCGTCGGCGAGGCCATCGAGGTGCTGCGCGAGTACGGCGTCTCGCAGATGCCGATCGTCAAGCCCGGCGCCGGCCACCCCGACGTGATGGCCGCCGAGGTCATCGGCTCCGTCGTCGAGAAGGAGCTGCTGGCGGCGCTGTTCGCGGGCGGCGCCTCGCTGGGCGACCCGCTGGAGAAGCACATGAGCGCACCGCTGCCGCAGGTCGGCTCGGGCGAGCCGGTCGCCGAGCTGATGGCGGTGCTCGGCGAGGCCGACGCGGCGATCGTGCTGGTCGAGGGCAAGCCGACCGGTGTGGTGAGCCGCCAGGACCTGCTGGCGTTCCTGGCCAAGGGCGCCAAGTAGCCCGTACGGGGTCCCCGTGCGAGCCCGTACGGATCCTCGTACGGGGTTCGTACGGGCCTTCGTGCGGACCTTCGTGCGGTCCCCGTACGGGTTCGCGCACGGGTTCGCGCGCGGACGACGCGCAAACGGTACGGGCCCGACACGTGACGGCAGCACCGGCTTAACACGGCTCCGGCACAGTGGTGGTTGTCGGCAGGGAAGACCGGGAGACCGGGACCCGGCCGGCACCACGAACGGCGTCGGCGCACTTCCGGAGCGGCTCCCGGACCGCGTTGGACGCCACGGACGCGCGGACGGCCCTGACCCGGCCCGTGTCCTGCGCGGGGACCGCCGTCGTCCCGCCCCCGGGAAACCGGGGTGCGGCGGTCCCCGCGCATAAACATGCCCGGAGGCGGCCCGCCGGCCCGCCGTGCGCCTGCCCGGCCGTCGGTTGCCCGGCCGTCAGCTCGGCTGCTCGCCGCCGCGCTCGCCCCGGTGCCGGGGGAACTTCGCCGCGTGGACGTAGTTGACGCCCAGGATGCCGAGCCAGACCACGACCAGACCGCTGAGATGTGCCTGGGCGGCGCCGATCGCGGAGAGCGGGATCGCGAGCACCAGGGTGACGATGGCGAAGCCGAAGCGTTCGCCGAAGTTGCCCTCCGGGGAGCCGGCCGCGCCGGGCCGGGGACCGCGCGCCGCGGTCAGCCGTTCCTCGGCGAGGCGCCGGCGGACCTGCGTGTCGACCTTCTCCACGAACGAGTCCACCAGCGCGGCCTCGTACTCCGGCCCCAGCTCCCGACGGGCGTCGAGCGTGGCGGCGAGTTCCTTCTTCAGCTCTTGGGACTCCATCCCGCCACCCTAGGAACCGCCGTCCTCGCCGGCACTGGGGCTAGCCCCCGTATCGCGCCGCACGAGCCCGCGCACGGGGCGGACGAGGAGGAGGGCGAGGGCGCAGCCGAGACTGATGGCGGCCCCGCCCAGCAGGAGCGGACGGACACCGAAGAGGGTGCTCGCCGGGCCCGACAGGACCTGGCCGAGGGGGATGGCGAGGATCGAACCGCCCACCTCGTACGCGGTCACGCGGTTGAGCCGGTCCCCGGGGATCTGGGTCTGCACCGTGGTGGACCACTGCACGCCCCAGAACGCCCAGCCCACACCGCTGATCGCGTAGCCGAGCATGAGCAGCGGCAGGGCCGGGACCAGCGCCGCGGCCAGCGGCATCATCGGGAACAGGAACATCGCGATGCCGCCCCCGAGCAGCGGGCGGACCGGGCGGATCCGCAGTGCGACGAGGCCGCCGAGGACGCAGCCGGCCCCGAAGGCGCCCTCCGCGTACCCGAAGGCGGCCTTGCCGTGCTCGGAGATGATCGAGGCCGCGCCGAGCGGGGTGAGCGGACCCCAGACGAAGACCCCGAGCACCCACCAGATCAGGATCACCGCCCACAGCCAGGACCTGGAGCGGAACTCGTCCCAGCCCTCCCGCAGGTTCGTCAGGGTGGACTGCGAGCGGTCGGCCTCGAAGCGGGGCAGGCGCAGCGCGACCAGGCAGACCCCGCTGATCGCGAAGGTGGCGGCGTCGATCACGAACACCCAGGCCGTGGAGGTGGCGGCGACCAGGACCCCGGCGAGCGCCGGCCCGGCCATCGTGGCCATCCCCTGGCTGACCCGCAGCACCCCGTTGGCCTGGGTGGGGTCGGTGGACACCTGGGGGACGAGGCTGGAGGTGCCCGGCTGGAACATCGCGGTCGCGATGCCGCCGAGGACCGAGCCCGCGATGACGAACCACAGGGTGGGGTGGCCGAGCCAGAGGTAGAGGGCGAAGGAACCCTGCGCCACGCACCGGACCGCGTCCGCGCCGATCATCTGTGGCAGGGGGTGGAAGCGGTCCGCGATCACCCCGCCGAAGACGATGAAGAGGGCGAAGGACCCCATCCAGGCACCCAGCGCGTACCCGATGCCGCTCACCCCGTGGCCGAGGGAGATCATGGCGACGGCCAGGGCGACCGGCATCATCGTGTCGCCCAGCATGGACACGATGCGGGCGGTGAAGAACAGGCCGAAGTTCCTGGTCCACAGGCGGGTGCGGGGCAGGGGTGGAGCGGAGACGGACGAAGTCGCCATGAGGGGCCAATTCACTTGGATTCGGTGGGGGGTTGGCCGGGTGGGGCTCGGCGTCCGGCCCTTGAGGATCAAGTGCGGGCCGCGGGCCGGTCAAGCGAATTGATCCGGGGGGTGGGGGAGGGTGCGGGGAGGGCTCGGGGGAGGGGCTGGGGGCGTGCGGGAAGGGCTCGGGGAGGGCCCCGGAGAGGGCCTCGGGGAGGGCCTCGGGGAGGGTCCCGGAGAGGGCCCCGGAGATGAGAGCCGCCGCTAGAGATGAGAGTTGACATGCCCGCTGACCTGCCCACTATTAGTTTGATGAATGTCGAAGCATGATCATTCCGGGGCATGGGAAATGAGAGTGGGGCTGACAAGGGCTTTATGGCTGCGTGTGAGCTCGTGCAAGTCAGCGCGACCTCGCATCAGGGGGCGCAGGGCTCATCGGCTCGCCGCCTCGTCTCGCGGGCCTCGGCTCCGACTACCCTTGCGTGGTACGTGGAGCGGGCTGTCTTCATCACCGTGCACAACAACACGACCGTGTAGTTTGCCATCTCCGCGTGGATGAACCCGCATATCTCAGTGAGCGTTTTCAGCTTCGCCGCTCCAGGGTGACGCCGCGGCCCTCGCTCGAGCCTGGAAGCTCCTCGGCTGGGCCCGCCGGGCACCGTGGGTTGTCTGTGAAAAGTCGCGGGCGGTCACTTCGCTGAGGGGCCGGTCCTGCGCTTCGGGGCGGAAGGTGATTGTGGGGAGGGATGGAACGCATGCTCGAAGTGCCATCCCTGCAAGGTTCTCCGGCCGGTACTTCCCAACCTCCGCAGTGGCGTAGTCGGACGAAGACATCCCTGTAGAGAGGACAGAGGGCATAGGGCGATGAGTGTCGCTGAGAGTTGGTCGCGTGTGATGAGCCTTCTTCGAGAGCACGCGCCGGTCGATCACGCGGATCTGCCGGGGCCCGCTACGGAGCAGATGCTCGCGGCAGCCGAGGAACGGATGGGGATCTCCCTGCACGGGGACCTGCGGACGTGGCTGTTGCAGAACAATCTGGATCTGCCGGAGGAAGACGTCGACGACGCCGTGATGTGCTGCGGCTTCGACGGATTCCCCGACGAGGGAAGCTTCTTTCTGGGCATCCGGGCGATGGAGAGGCTCTACGCGAATCACCCCTTGTCCGGTGGGTGCGAATGGCGCAAGGAGTGGATCCCCTTCCAGTCGGACCGGGACGGCTGGATGGGGCAGTTCATCGACGCGAGGGACGGACGTCTCGGCAGATGGTTCGTGGGTGAGCCCACGGTCACCGGCGAGTACGCGTCACTGGCTCACTACTTCGACTCCGTGGCGGAGATGCTGACGAGGATCGGCGCGGGGGACTATCCGGTCTGTTCCGTTGCCGAAGGGCGCCTTGTCTGGTCGTGAAACGGTTCCCAACTGGATGACGACCATTGCCAATCCGTCCTCACCCTGGAACGGCAATGAGATGCATCAGCGTTGACTTTCCAGGGTGAGGACGGCTGACCCCGTGGAGTGGACACCCTGGCAATGGATCTTGATGGTCCAGGGAGGGATGCCCAGGTGGGACGCAGGTCTCCGTATCCGGAGGAGTTCAGGAAGGACGCTGTCGCGCTCTTTCGGTCCGCGGCTGGGAAGCGGACGCACGCGGCGGTGGCCGCGGATTCTCGGTATTACCGCGGAGTCGCTGCGGACATGGGTCCGCAAGGATGAGGCCCCGGCCATGTCCGACGGCCGTGGAACCGGTGTCGGCGTGGCCGAGGAACTGACCCGGCTGCGGGCGGAGAACACCCGGCTACTCAAGGCTGAGCAGGAGTGGCGCCTGGAGCGCGAGATCCTGCGCCGGGCAGCGGCCTCTTTCGCTCGAGAGGTGAAGTGAGATCCCACCGCCGGGACTTCATCTCCGAGAACCGCGCCGATTTCGGGGTCCAGCGGATCTGCCGGGTGCTGGGGGCATCCCGCGCCGGCTTCTACCGGTACCTGGCCACCGCACAGGAACGCGCGGAGCGCCGGGCCGAGGAGAAGCGGACCGTGGCCGAGATCCGTGCCATCCATGCCGAACACCAAGGGGCATATGGTGCGCCGCGCGTCCATGCCGAGCTGCGGGTGAGGAGGCGGGGCATCAACCGAAAGCGGGTGACCCGGCTGATGCGGGTCAACGACATCGTCGGCCGGCACCTGCGGAGGAAGAAGCGGACGACGATCGCGGACAGGACCGCTCCGCCCGTGCCGGACCTGGTGATGCGCGACTTCACCGTGGACGCCCTGGACACCAAATGGTGCGGCGACATCACCTAATAGCCGTCGGCGCGACAAGGCTCTACCTCGCCACCGTGATCGACATCTGCTCGAGGAAGGTCGTGGGCTGGTCGATCGCGGACCACATGCGGACCTCGCTGGTCACCGACGCCATCGAGATGGCCGTGGGCTCCCGCGGCGGCCGGGTCCGCGGCGTCGTTTTTCACACCGACAGAGGAGCCCAGTACAACGCGGCCGCCTTCGCCGAGGTCTGCCTGCGGCACGGTATCCGCCGGGTCGGCTCGAGTTACGGTAATTCCCCTTGCCGAGTCGTTCTTCCAGGGCCTCAAGCGCGAACTGCTTCACGGACGCCGCTGGAACTCGAAGGCACAGACCCGACTCGAACTCTTCCGCTGGCTTTCCTACTACAACCGGCGCCGCCGCCACTCCGCACTCGGCTACCGAACACCAGCCGAGTTCGAACAACAACTGATCACGACAAGCAAGCTGTCGCTCGTCGCATGAAACCCCGGTGTCCACTCCCCCGGATCAACCTCAGACGGAACTTCACCCACCCGCCCGCACAGCGGACAAGACGGTAGAGAGCTTTGGCCAGGCTCTTACAGGTTCACGAAGCCCGGCCGGCGGATACGTGTGAGCGTCTCCCGGCGAAGGTTGACAGATCCTGATGAAGACCCGAGTTCAGTCCGAGCTTGGGTCAGATCCCGCCGGGAGACGCCTACGAACATCAGCCCTACTGTCAGCGCTCGACCAGCTCCGCGCACGACGTGCCACGGTCGTGCGCGGTGACGGCGGCCGAGACGCCGTCCGTGCCGGCACCGGAGAAGGTGACGGTGAAGCACCGCTGTGCCCTCGCCTGGGCCGAGCCTAGGATCGGCGAGGATCGCTCGTAGAGGGTGGCGAAATACACCAACACGCGCACGGTGGTGTCGGTGCGACGCATGTCGTACAGCGTCCCCTGCCCCGGTGCCATGTCCGGGCCGGAGGTGATCACCTTCCGCATTTCCTGCTGGTCGAAGGGGAACTCGGCCTTACGAGCCAGGACCTGGTCCACGAACCGATCGGCGAACACCCTCGTGTCCTCGAACGCCTCTTCCCTCCGCGTGTCACCACTGTGGCGGGCAATCAGGAGGAAGCCGGTGGCCGTGACCAGCAGCGCGAGCAGGAGCGCGACGAACACCTTCGCCCATGAGGCGGTACCACCTCGTCGTTCAGGGCGCATTGAGCTTGTTCACCGCGCGCAGGAAGGCAGCCGAGTAGGCGGTCGTCCCTACTTGGTTCGGGTGGTAGCTCTCCCGGCTGACGCACCAAGTACCCCCGACCTTGCAGATGAAGTCGCCGTCACCGTTCTGACCGGTCACGATCTTGTTGATTCCTTCGGGGCTGTCGCAGGCGCGCTTGCCCTCGAAATCCGCGTCGGGCGACTCATAAGTGACCGGGAGCCCCTGTGCCTTCAGCCTCTCGGCGAGCTCCCGCTGCTTGGTGTCCATGTGACGGCCGAGTTCGTTCAGCCGGATCATTCCTATCCCGCCGACGCCACTAACACAGAGGGTGACGTCCGTGTTGAAAAGCTTTGGATAGCCCATGAGGACGATCTTGGCATTGGGTGCCCTGTTGTGGATCTGCTGAAGCACCGAGGCGACGCCGCCGTCGACCGCGGTGTCGATGTCGGCCTTCACCTCGTCGTCCGGCGGGCAGCCGAGGGTGGCACACTCCTGGAGGACCGTGGGGAAGCCGGCGTCGTTTCCGCCGATGCTGAGGGTGACCAGGGTGGTGTCGGAGGTGAGGGCTCCGGAGTCCATCTGGGACTTCTCGCGGAAGCTTCCGTCCCAGTCCCAGTGGATGTTGCCATCACTCCCCATGGGGTCTCCCGCCCCCACCTGGCCGTTCCAGGTGTGGGCACCGGAGCACGAGACGTTCTGGAGTTCCACAGACGGGTCGAATCCGTCCGCCAGCTGGCCCAGAGGGCCGGAGGTGCCGGGCATCGTGGTCTTGCGGGACCACGAGTTCTGGCTGCGGCGGCAGGCGTTCCAGCTCTTGGTCTCGACGGAGGAGTTGGTCTCCTTGAGATAGTCGCCGGCGCCTTCGCCCGAGGTGTAGGAGTCACCGAGGACCGCCACGATCTCCTTCGGCTTCCCAGGAAGCGGCTGGAAGCCGACCGCGTCCCAGGCCACGTCCTCGCTGCCGTCACCGTCCTCGGTCTCGGAGCTGAGCCGCACCCGCGGTGTTCCGGAGACCTGGTATACGCCCAGTGATACCCATTCGTTGGCCTTGCGCTTCTGGCTGATGAAGCGGGACTGGCTGAAGTACCCGTTGCCCAGGTCGATCTCGTACTCGGCTTGCTGGGTGTGCGCGCCGTGGTCGGGCAGGTGGACCAGAATGCGGGTCCAGCCGTTCAGCTCCTGCCCCAGCCTCCAGGTGCCGGTCGTCTCCAGCCGGTCGCCCTCCGCCCCGTCCTTGCGGGTGTGGGTGAACCAGAAGTGGTTGCCGTATCCGGCGCCGACCTGATGCGTGTCGATCTTGCCTGGGAAGATGCCGTTGACGTCCTTGTAGCTGAACTCGAACGAGCCGGCGGAGGAGCCCCTCGCGCACCGCGAGCCGGCGGGCCAGGCCGTGTCCGGCACGTCGTCGACGATCAGCGAACCGGCCGGCAGGCCGCCGCTGCAGCGCGGTGCGTACGAGGTGGTCGCGTCCGGTTGCTCGGGGTAGTCGGTGTTGTTGAAGCGGTGGATCGCGTTACCGCAGTGACCCGTGTCGCAGCTCTTCCACGTGGCCGCCTTGTTCCACCAGCAGTGCAGGTCCGAGCGGTTGCAGGCGCCCAGACCCGGCTCGTTCTTGTCGTCCGGCCCGATCTTGCTGGGGTCGCACTCGTTGGAGGAGTCGCAGAAGGTTCCCTCCGGGGCCTTCATGGTCGTACGGTCGGCATTGGTGGTCCACCAGGCCGGCCGGAAGCCGGCCTGCATGTCACCCGGCGCGAACATGGCCGAGAGCGGGCGGGCCGCCCAGCCCATCACCTTCTCCTGGTACGGCCAGTCCTGCGGGTGCGCGGCGTGCGAGTAGTCGTCGGCGCCGCTGGAGGCCTCCAGGAACGGTGTCCGGTTGGCTTTCCACAGCGGGTTGGCGGGGTTGTTGGTGAAGCCCACGCCCCACGTGCCGCCGTTGTCGGGTGCGGCGGACTGCTCGTAGAAGCCCGCGTTGTAGGCCCAGAGGGCGAAGTACCAGTTCTCGATGTACTTCGGCTTGCCGTCGTTGATGATCAGACCTGCGCTGCGGGTCTGGTTCCACTTCTCGGCGAGCTTGTCCGCGCCGGCGGCGATGTTCGCCGTGTAGTCCAAGGCGGCCGCCTCCTGCTGGGCGGTGGAGAGGGTGGGCTGGCCGTGGCCCGGCAGGCGCATGCCGTCGGTGATCTGGGTGATGCCGTATCCGCAGTCGGCCTTGGCCCAGTTGATCGCCCAGGCGTCGCCTTGGTCGCCGTCCGCGGCGTACTCGATTCCGTAGAAGTTGCCGATCAGCGAGTTCGCCGTGACGCCGGGCACCGCGAACCGGGTGGCCTGCCACATGTTGGACTCCTGGGCGGTGATGCCCAGCAGGATCTGCGCGGGGATGTGCCATTCGTCTGCGCGGTCGACGACTCCGTTGGGGTCACCGAGTAGGGGCCGGATGGGGAAGAGGTCCTGGGGGCGGTAGGCGCCCATCGCCATCGACTTCCATTCGCCGGGGCGCTCGATCCACTTGTTCAGGCCGTTGATCACCGCCTGGTCGACGGCCCATTCGACTTGCCGGGGGGTCGGCTGGAAGGCCTGCTTGACGATGTCGTTGCGGGGCACGGAGCAGACGCGGGGGTCGTCGACCGGGGAGTTGGATCCTCCCGAGGCGGCGGCGCGCGTGGTGGCCTGCGCCGTGGCCTGGATCGGGACCCGGCCCGCCGACATGGTCTTCACTCCAGGCTGCGGCTGGGTCGCGGACTTCGCTGCGGCACTGTCCTCGACCGGCTTCGGCAAGGCTGGCGTGGTCTGCCGTCCCTGGTTCATCCGGTTGCTGGCGACCGGATGCCGGCCCGGCACGCTGTTGAGCTTCGCCGTCTGTCCGGTTTCCAGGACCTTGATGCTGGTGGCGACGGTGCGTTCGGTCAGCGCCTCGTCCGGACGGATCTGGGAGGCCTTGCCGTCGGCCCACGCGGAGGCCACCGCGGCCTGCCCGCGCGTGCTCATCCGGGTGTCCTTGGCCAGGCCGCCGGGGTTGTGCACGTGCGCGGGAGCCTTGCCCTTGCCGGCTGCCTTGCCAGTGACGTACACCTCGCCGGAGGCTGAGGCGGCGAGGTCCAGCGAGTTCAGCTCGCCGGTGGCCACGAGCTGCGGTCGAGCCTTGCCGTCCGCGGTACGGAACGCTGCGGCGGCCAGGTGCCTGACCTGGCCGACGACCTTGCCAGCCTTGTCCTTCTTCGGGGACTTGTCCAGGAAGGTGACGCCCCCCGCGGCGTCCTTCGTGAGCTGGAAGGGCACGCCGTCGGTGCTGGCGATGGGCTTGCGCGATCCGTCCTTGCCGATCTTCACCAGCCGCGCTCCGTCGGCGGCGACGACCTCGTTCTTGCCGTACGGGATGGCCGAGGTGATCTGCCCCGTAAGCTTCAGCGGCTTCTGGGTCTTGCCGTCAGCGGCGTCCACTGTGACCAGCCGGGTGGCGTTCTCGGCCATGCTCTCGTCGGTGAACTGCGACAGCACCGCCTGCTCGCCCTCGCCGCAACCGGGTGAGAAGTACGCGAGCGACACCTGCACCGGCAGCTTGGTGACCTTGCCGGTGGCCAGCTCCACGACCGCGGCGAAGGCGCCCCTGGCCATCAGCTCGGGCTTGTTCGTGAACGTACGCGGCGCGTACGCGACCACCGCGCGCTCACCGGACTCGGTCAGGCACGCGTTGCCGATCCACGCGTCGGTATCGAAACCAGGCTCGGACAGGCTGGCCGCCGTCTTCCAGCCGTAGCCGTTCTTGGCGTCGGCCACCAAGACGTGGAAGCCGGAGGCGTCCCCGGACGTCGTCCACGCCCGGTCGAAAGCCCCACCGATGATCTTCTTGCGGTCCGCGGGCGGGACGGCGGACGGGTGGTCCTCACCGCCGCCGATTTCGGGAACGGCGCCTTGAACGGCGCCACTAGGTGCCTCGGTAGCCTGCGCTGGCAGGACGGTCGGCGCACCTATCGATACCGCCGCCACGACGGCGACGACGAACGCCGCCGATCTTCTATGGATTCTCACAATATTATTCCTCTTCGGTGCATGCCGGAAATAACTGGTGTGTGACGGTCGGAAGCGGCTCCGGCGAAGCGCGTCAGAAAGGTGGAGAATCCACGTCCTTGAGCGCCGTCGCATCCGTCACGTGCCCCCATGCGACGAGTGGTGCCGGGTGGTCACGGGCACTTTAGATGAGAGTTTCCACGGAGTCAGCGATCAGCGGAATCCGTGACCCCGCTTGTGACGGCCGGTGCAGGCGAGTGCTCCGCGAAGCTGCCATCGGGAGGGAACGGATCATGCCGTCAAGCGGACGTTCTCCCCCAATCGGCCTGACAGCGTATGGAGTCGACGGCGGAAGCCCGCCATGGATATACGCCGGCAGGGATCGCCAGGCGGGGAGCGTGCGCAGGCCGAGGGCCGTGACCAATCCACTACGCGTCCATCGCGTCGCAGGTAGCCGTGATCAGGGGTACGAGCCGGCAGGCGTGCGGGCCCGTATCCCTGATCCAGAATCCGCTGTCAACTGCGGACCGCAGGGCCTGCGTACGGAGGAGTGCGTAGAATGCGCCTCTGGGGTCTACTCGGAAGTGAGCATCGTGAAGAAAACGCGCATATGTCTCGTGGTGGCATGCACTCTCATGGTCGCCTCATGCGGGGGAAGTAATACGTCTGTCGACACATCCCGCCTGACTGACCGGGAAAGGGAATGGGTCGAGTTCTCCTACGCACACGAGAAGGATCAGGACACCAAAGAGGCGTGGAAGCAGATGACCGCTGATTCCGTCAAGTCCTACCTCGATGAGCAGCGTCCGCGCTTGTGCGGCGACACAGCATCGCTGATGCAGAGCCTGAAGGAATCCGGCTATGAGGCTGGAGAAATGCAGGACTACAAGGAAAAGACCGCAGAACTCATCTGCTGACCCCTGCAGGCGTATGCAGAGCACGGGTCCCTGTCGGCGACGGCAGGGGACCCGTGCGTCTGGAAGCCGGGCTACATGTTCTGTTCCACCGCGCCTCCGAGGATTCTCAGCGAGTACTTGTCGTATGCCCGGTGCAGGACCATCACCACGGGCCCTGAGGTGAACACCCCGCTGACGACGTACTCTTTCTTGTTTCCGGTCTCAGCAACCTTCTTCTCGTACAGGGAGTCGGTCTCCTTCTTCGCTTGATCGAGCCACGAGGATGCCTTCCCGTGGTCGACCCCCACCACATCCAACCCGGTGCAGGCTGTGAGGAATCCGAGGCCGTCGGATTGTTTCGTGCCGGTTCTGCACACGAGAGACGACATGTCCTCGTGATCGTCGTATCCAGCCGAAACCGTCGCTCCGCCTCCACCGCGCCCGTGGATGTAGGTCCTCATGTTCCCATCGGGCATCTCCTGCTCAACGGGCTTGTCCAGCTCCAGCTTCCAGTCTTTCGAGAGCCCGGCTAGGAAGTCTTTCCCGGTGTATCCGCTGGCCATCGTGTCCACCGCGCCGAAGCTCGGCCGTTCGTCGCCGGCCACCGCGTGCTTCGGCAGATCGGCGGCACGCGGCGCGGTTCGTGTCGTAGTCGTGGACGGCTCAGGACGGGGCGCTGAGGCCTTCGAACTCTCGGACGCGGCCGTTTCGGGGCTGTTGTCCCGGCTGCAGGAGACGGCTCCCGCCGTGCTGATGACGAGAGTCATCAGCACGGCGGGAACACGGATGGCGGCGCGTATCACTGGCCACCGTCGACGAGGGCGCACGGGCCGGGCTCGGCGGAGTTGTACGGAACGAAGGCCATCGCGTCGAACACGACGTTGTCGTCCCCGGTTCCGCCCTTGTGGATGTTGTCAGCCTCGATCCGGCCGCCCTTCCAGAAGGTGAAGGTGCCCATCTCGAACCAGGTGTCCTTGCCCGCGCTGCGGGTTGCCTGGTTGACATTGCAGTAGTCGGGTTTGGCACCGAAGGCGTTCTCGCCCGGGATGAAGTCGTACCGGACGACCGCTTCCGCGCCGTGGCTGGGCAGGTGGACGTAGACCTTGTAGCGCTGGCCGGGCTGGTCCCCGGAGGGCAGCTTCTTCTGGTTGACCTGCCACCGGCCGGTGATCTTGTGGAAGGGCTCTGTGTAGTCGTAGTTGTGAGTGAAGTAGACGTGGTGGTCGTAGCCGGCGCCGAGCTGGTGAAGGTCGATGTTGGCGATGTAAGGGGTGGCGCGGAACGTGCCGTCGCTCCTCAGCGTGGTGATGTTGTCACCGGACTGGAGGGTGAACTTGCCGTCGCTGGAGCCCTCGAAGTCCCCGCAGTCGTATGTGTCCTCGTGCTGTCCGAGGTCATCGACGATGATGGCGCTGGTGTAGACGCTCGGGTGGCCGATGCACGGGCCGTGACCGTACTTGCTCTGGAGGGCGGGTTCCGCCGAGCCGAGCGCGTAGCTGAGCTTCTCGGTGCTGGAGTTGGTCGTGCTCTGCGGGCCCATCCAGTCCGCGCTACCGCTCCAGCGGCACTGATCGTCCCAGGTCGGGCACGGGTCGGCCGCGGCCGGGTTGCACGCGTTGACGGACGGGGAGCAGAACACGTTCCTCGGGGCAACCTTGATCACGCTCAGCGGCATGTTCGGCTCGGAGTACGACTCTTCGCCATTCCACGTCATCTGAGGGACTTCCGCCCAGCCGAGGATCTTCTCCGAGTAGTTCCATTCGCCGGGGCGGGAGGCGTCGTCATAGCTGTAGCGCAGGAACGCCTTTCGGTCTGCCGGGTATTGCGGGTTGATCGGGTTGTTGAAGAAGCCCACGCCGACGTTGCCAGATGTGTAGACGCCGGAGTTGTAGCCCCACAGCGCCATGTACCAGTTCTCGATGTACTGCGGGCTGCCGTTGTTGGAGTTCATGCCCAGAGCCTTGAGCTGGTTCCACTTCTCGGCCAGGATGCCCAGACCGGCTGCGATGTTCGCCGCGTAGTCCGTGGTGACGGCGCCGGCGTGCAAGGTGTCGAGCTGCGTGTCGTGCAGCTCGGACATGCCGGTCGTCACTTGGGCAATGCCGTAGCCGCAGTCGGCCTTGGCCCGGTTGGGATACCCGTGGGTGCCGTTCGCATTTCCGAGCCAGTCGGACCTGGTGACGTTGCCCGAGTCGCCGTTCATGGAGTGCCAGGAGGCCTGCTTGAAGTTGGACTCCTGAGCGAGGATTCCGAGCATGACCTGTGCGGGAATCTCACCCCCGCCGGTCAGCGAAGGCTTGGGGAAAAGGCCCTGCGGGGTGTACGCGGGAAGACCGGTGTCGTGCCAGTTCTGCGGGCGCGAGACGTTCAGTTGGCCGTGAACAGCCTGGCCGACCGCCCACTCGACCATGTTCGCGCTGACCTGGAGTGCCTGCCGCTTGGGGTCGTTGCGCTTGACGATGCAGGGGGTTTCCATTGTCCCGACCTTGCCCCAGACGGGCGCGCCGTACCCGGACAGACACTTCGTTTCCGGGTCGCCCTCACCGCAGTTGGGCGGATCGTCGTCATCGGCCGTGATGAACGCGGCCGGGTCCATCGGTAGGGAGGAATCCGACTTCGGTCGCCTGCGGTCCGCGTCCACGAGCTTGGTCGCCTTCGCACCGGTCTTGAGCGCGGTCGCCTTGACGGTCAGTGTTCCGGCGCCCTCGTTCGAGGGCGAGCCGATGCGTGTGGTGATGCCCTTCATCTGCTCGGAGAAGACCGAGTTGGTGACCAGGTGACCGTGACGGGAGATGCCGGCCACACGGCCGTCCACCGCGTGCTTGGAAAGCCCCGGGGCCTTACTGGTGTCGATTCCCTTCACGTCTCCGACGACCGCGGCGCCATCAGCCACGGGGAGGAGCTTGACCGTGCCTTTCGGGGCGCGGCCCAGTTCGGTGAGGTCCTTGCCGTTGAAGCGGGAGATGACGCTGTTCTCGCCGTCGACCGTGCCGACGTCCACGGCGCCGTTCTTGGAAGCGGTCAGCGCGAACATCGGTCCGGGCATCGCGGAGAGCTTGCGGGCGGACAGCTTATTGCCATTGCCCTTTAGGTCGACGAGGTTGCCGCCGAGCACGCCGACCGTGCGCCCCTGCATGGGAGTGACGTGCGTCAGGGACCCGTCGAGCGTACGGCGTGAAGACACCGATCCCGTGGTCGCGTCGACCGATATCACCGTCGTCGAACCGGCGGACGTGTCGGTGGCCGAACTGGAAGTGAACGCCACCTCGTCGCCCGTGCCGCACCCCGGGGTGAAGTACGCCAGTTGCACCCGGTCGGGAACCTCGGTGACCTTGCCGTCGGAGAGACGGATCACTGCGGCGAACGCGCCGTCCCAGTACGCACCGGGCTTGTTGGACCAGGACGACGGGGCGTAGACGGCTGCCGCGTATTTCCCTGAACCCGTGGTGCAGACGTAGCCCGTCCAGGGGCCGGCGTCGGGCAGTTCCTTGCGGTCGAGGCGGGCGATCTCGTAGAAGGAGAACCCGTCGCTCTCTTTTGCCGCGAGGATGTGCAGTCCCTCGGCGTCACCGGTGGCCTGCACGATCGAGTCTGGTGAAGAGGCGTACTCCGAGCCCAGGTCCTTGCTGGGCGTGGAGAACAGACGGGGTATCGCGGTGTCCGAGGCGGCGGGTGCTGCCGTGGTGTCCGCGGAAGCCAGCGGGATGAGGGAGACAGATGCCGCCACCACGCTCATGGCCAGCAGCGGGTTCATGGCGAGGTGCCTTCTGAAACGCGTTTTGTGCTTCATCTTCCTTACATCCAATCCGTGCAACGGCCGTGCTGGATCGGCAGGCTCAAGTCGACCGGCTTATCGTGAGTGACCGTCGGGTCGTTGACGATGTACTTCGTCGGCGCCGGATCAAATTTGGCATCGACGTCGTTCCAACATGCCTTCGCCGTAGTGCCCTTCCAGTTCTGCATCTTGGTGTAGGCACCTGCCACACCGTCGGCGAGAAGACCCGCCGTGTCGTAGACCTGGATTCCGCCGTCGGGATCACGCGTCGCCCACAGCGTCAGGTACACGTAGTCAGGCGACGTGTCGAGATCGCGTGACACCTTCGCCCATACCCCCTGACATTGCGGTGACCACATCAGCCGGATCGCGACCGAGCCGTCCGACTCGGTCACCTGCTGCAGAATCTCGGCATCGGCATCACACCCCATCTGAATGGGATCCTTGCCCTCACAAGAGGCCCGCCAGCAGTCTGCTGCGGCTGCCGGGGACGCCTGAATTCCCTGAAAGGCTCCAGCCAGCAGCGTCAGAGCGGCCGCTACGGGCCCCCATCTACGTATGCCGTGCACAGGTATCTCCTCCAAAAGTTCATCTTCGTTCCGCACCAATCGCGGCTCTGTTCCGTATCGGTGGTGACGTTGAGTCGCTGACTGCGACCATGGGACGTGGATGATAACAACTCCCTTGCGAGTGTGGTTCTTTCTGGATTGAGGGGACTGAGCCCTTTTCAGCCTGAATGTGGAGCAGCGGTGTTGGTCAGCGGCGTCGTCACGGAACGACGAAGCACCTGGTGGATGGGATCTCAAGCAAAATGACCTAGTTCCTCCCGGAGCTTCGCAGTGCTTGTCTGCCTTTCCCCAAGCGCCGTGGGCAGGTGATGCCCGTTCCGATCCATCGGCGCGCTCCGCCTGGCGGGGCGGGACAGCATCGCCGAGGGTCTGCGTCATCAGGGGCGGGACATGGCCCGGCCACTGGCCGCCCTCGGACTCACGTGATCATTCCTGACCGATCGCGAGGACGACGGAGCCCTGCCCCGTTCCCCCCTCAGAGCGGCGCGCGCACGTGAATGTTCGAGGCCGTCCGTCACCGCACGCCCAAAACCGTCATACAGCGCATACCCGCTGAACGCTTACGTCTCGATCACGCAACGTCCCTGGCCAGGAGACTGGTTCGGGTGTGAAGATCTTTCCGGCACAAATGATCTATTGACGGAGAAGTGATGAAGGATATCCGCTACATGAAGAAGGTGGCCGCCTTCGCTACGTCCTTCGCGGCCGTGGTGGCTGTGATGGCGACCGCCGGTCCGGCGCATGCGGCGGAGTACACGGTCGGCGATAACTGTGATGTTCCGTGGATCAACTGCACACAGGGTGATCTGTGGCTGTTCTACAACTCCAAGGACATCGCGATCCAGGACGGATGGATCAAATCGGGGTACACGTTGTTCTACGGCAACGTGAGCGACCACTTTGGTACGAGCCAGTACCAGGGATCGTCGTTGACGAGCTACCGCTATATCTTCGTCGGCGGCGGTAATGGTAACGGCCAGTACATGAAGAACAATGCGGCGTCCGTGTGGAACTGCGCCCCAGACGACAACTACCGCGTGTACTTCAACTCCGGCTACGGCGGTACATCCCAGTACTTCCAGAAGAACGGCCCTTACGGAAGCTGCAACATCACCAACCTGATCTCTGCCCTGAAGAACAACAACGCTTCCTCCCACTTCGCGTAAGAAGGAACCCCCGTGAAGCACACCAAGCGGATAGCCGCCGCAGTAGCCCTGACCGCTTCAGCTCTCCTGGTCAGCGCCTGCTCCTCCGGCACTGCCCCGGACATCACGCAGAACGCGGCCGACGGTAAACCGATCGTGAACAAGGAAAACTGGCCCAAGAGGATCCCCACCAGCGGCCTGACCAAGAACCTAACCCTTCCACTGGAGGGGTACATGGCCTCCTACGAGGACCAGGTCGCCATCGAGCAGGCCGCCACCAATCTCCAGCAGTCCTGCATGAAGGACTACGGTATCGATCTGACACTGCCGCGAGCGGGCGCCAACCCGCCTCCCAGTGACAACGACGCCAACATCGAACGCCGTTATGGCATAACAGACCGGGCCGAGGCCGAGAAGTACGGCTACCAGCTCCCCCCGGCACTACAGGAGCACACCAAGCAGCCCCTGCGTGATCTGTCCGATGTCGAGGTCGAGATCCTGACCGGCCACACCAAGCCCGAACCGCCCAAGGCATCCAAGGCGGGAGAGCCGGTCGCCGGCCCCGGCCAGGGCATCAAGCCCGCTCGGGCCGAGCACAACGGAAAGAAGTTGAAGACAGGCGGCTGTATCGGCTGGTCCAAGGATCAACTCGGCGTGAAACAGGCCGACCCGATCATCGTGGCGCAGCTCGCCGGGGACAGCCTTGTGCAGTCGATGAAGGAGGACAAGGTGATCAAGGCCGTCGCCGCGTGGTCTTCGTGCATGGACGGCAAGGGACACAAGGGACTTGCCGATCCTTACAAGGCGATGGACCAGGGCGTCACGAACGACGCGAAGCCGTCACAGGAGTCCATCGCTCTGGCGGTCGATGACATCGACTGCAAGAAGCAGACGGATCTGGTGAAGATCTGGTTCGATGTGGAGTCCGCACTTCAGGACAAGCAGATCGCCGACAACAAGAGCCAGCTGACCGAAATCAAAGAGCAGCACTACAAGGAAATCACTGCCGCGCGCATACGTATGACGGCTTCCTCCGAGTGAGGGCTGATGTAGTAGTGCCCGGATCGCGCATGGTCCGAGCACTGGGCCTGATGGCGGCGTGTGCACTGGCCGCCGGGTGTAACGCCTCCGCTGACAGGGCCCCCGCCGCGCAGCGGCCGGCGACTCCGAGCTCGGAGCAGAGTAGTCCGCAAGTGCCTCCATCGCCTGTGGCTTCGGTGCACTCCGAAGGTCGTACGCGTGTCCTGGAGTACGGAGACCTGGTCGTACGTGCCACGCCGGAAAGCAGCGGTGTGCGTACCGAGATCGAGGTAGCCAATACCTACGAGCGTAATGCGACATACTCAGTCAAGATCAGCATCGCTGACGGTGAAGGCTGGACCGCGTACAACCGGTTCTGGCTTCAGGATGTCCCTCCGGGAAAAACAGTTCGGGATGACGCGTTGATCGGCTCGAAGGACATGGGTCCGATTCCGCAGGTTCCGAAGATTTACGTCGACGAGTTCACTCCCATCGTCAACCAGAAGTAGAAATGGGAACACTTTAGTGTGCGTGTAGGGCAAAAGAAGCGAAGCGCGCGGTGGTGATATTGGCAGCGACAGCACTTCTCGCCTCGTCGCTTGTCCAACTCCACGCAGGCTCGGGGACCGAAGGTCCCCCACAACGACTGAACGCGGTCCGGATCGACTTGCGCCTGGGTGGCTGCACGGCGGGCGCGGAGCGCAGAAAGGGCCCAGTGCAGCAGGAGAGTGGCGTGGAGTTGATAGTGGACGATCTCGGGGCTTCTTGTACTGCAGCAGCAGATCTTGTGACGGTTGATCGATACTGCCGTTGAGTGGTCATGCCGGTGGGTGTGACGGAGCAGCATCTCGGCTTGTGGGCTGAGCAGTTGGTGTCACCGATGGAGGTGTTCGCGGACCTGGTCGAGAGCCTGCTGGCGGTCTTGGGCAGGGTGAACGGGTGGACACTGTCCGTGCGGGCGGGGCATGCGACGCCGGACCGGGTGTAGAAGTTCTTGAACGCCGCGTCGTGGTCGGCGGATGTGTTCAGGGATCGGGTACGGGACTGCGTAGTCGCCGGAATCGGTGACCCGGAGGCTGCGCTCGTGCTGGACGACAGCCAGGTTCAGAAGAAAAGCACGCGCTCGGTGGGGGTCGCTCACCAGCATTGCGGTCTGACTGGGTACGCGCGCAACTGGCAGGTGATGGTGATGCGCACTTGCGCGGCATCGGGCGGGCACACACCTTCGTGGACCGGGCGCTGTACCTGCCCGAGCTGTGGACCGGCGACCGGGATCGCTGCCGGGCCGCCGGGGTGCCCGACGAGGCCGGGTTCGCGACCAAGCCCCTGTCGGGGCTCGGCATGCTGGAACGCGCACTGGCGGCGGGGCTGCCGTTCGCGTGGGTGGCCGCCGATTCCGGCTACGGACGCGACCCGGGACTGCGGGCCTGGCTGCACGCCCGCCGACTGCGCTAGGTGCCGGCGGTCTCGGTGGACCTGCCACTTTCCGGCCCGCCCGGCAAAGCGCGTCAGCCGAAGGCGGACAAGGTCGGTGACCTGCTGCACTATGCGGTCGTCCGGGACCGGTGGGAGCGTCGGTTGTGCGGCGAGGGCGCCAAGGGCCGGCAGTCTTACGACTGGACCGCGTTCGAGATGACCGCGACCGGGCAGGAACCGGCACCCGGGTCGACTCCGCGTACGCCTCGTTCGCCGACGCAACCAACCCTCCAGCACGGCACGCTGGGCATCGGGCACCGACAACGGCGGAATCTTCGGGCCAGGACGACTCATACCGAACTAACGCCAAACCTTAAGACTCAGGCCACTAGGGGAATTGGCTAGATCTTGCCCGAACATGAGTCAACTCTTTGCTGTTCGATAGATCTAAACACCCGAATTGCTGCGAATTAAGAATGATCTAATGATCGAGGCGCCGCGACCGTCGAAGTCCTCTCCACCGCCCTCCCATGAACCCCCGCGCCTGCCCCGGCGCCCTCGCCACCACCCCCAGTCCCGGCCTTGCGGCCGCCCAAAGGCTTCCCAGCCGGACCCGGCCGTTCCACACGGTCCGGAACCGGCCGGGTTTTCGCCGTGCCGGTGGATCCGGTTCGGCGTGTGTGGGGTACGCACTGTGCGCACCCCGTTATGGGGAGATTTCGTGTCGCGATATAGATGGCCCACGCTGGGCATACCAGGGACGGTGTTCCTGGCAGTGTCCCTGCTGGCGTCCACTCAGGGCCCGGCCTCCGCGGCCTCGGGCCCGACGGCGGTGAAGGCGCCCGGCGTGCAGGCGGCGCCCGCCGAGTCGGCGGGTCCAGCTGCCGATGTCCTGGTCAACGGATGGGGTGACAGCTCGGGTTACCACCTGGCGGTGGGGACTGGCGCCGGCGGCTATGCCTGGCGCGAGCTGGCGGTCGTCCGGCCGGGAGGCATCGACGACGCCTCCTGGACGGGCTACCAGTGCGTTTCGGGTGACGGGCGCTACGCGGCGCTGACGGTGCTGCCGGCGTCCGCCGTCAACCGGGCCGAGGCCCGCGACCACGGGGCGTTCGCGTACTCGGTCGACCTGAAGAGCGGCGCGGTCAAGCCGGTGGCCACAGGTGTGGCGATGAAGTACCACTCGCCGGGCTGCGGTCTCTCCAAGGACGCCACGTTCGTCGTCAACCCGGGCGAGAACCAGCGCAGTACGCAGGTCCTCTCGGTGGACCTGCCCACTGGCAAGATCCGCAGCACGGTGACCGTGCAGGGGCAGGTGACCTCCGTGGTCCCCACCCCCGAGGGCCCCGTCGGCGTCATGGGCGCCTCGCTCGTACGGATTCCCGCGCCCGCCGCGGGCACGGCCGCTCCGAAGGTGCTCGCGAAGGTCGACGGTGACGCGTACGACCTGCGCCCCTCGGCCGGCGGCACGGTCGACTTCGCGGTCCAGTCCGAGAAGGCGGAGCCGTCCAAGCTGATGCGCCTGCGCTCCGGCAAGGTCTCCTCCCTGGGGCAGGGCCCCAAGGAGTCGCTGCGCCTGATGCAGGGTCGCTCCGGCCACGCCATCGCGGTGGGCGCCAGTGACGTCGCCGCCAGCTCCGGGATCACCAAGGCCCAGACCAAGGGCCTGCCGAACGGTGTCACCGGGGTCTCTCTGGACGGCGGCGCCCTGATCGGCGACGGCGCGGAGACCTCCTCGGACGCGCCGCTGGTGCTGGCCACCAAGGATGGGCGGCTCCTGAACCGCCCGGCGGCGAAGTCCTCCAAGAACGCGGTCACCGCGCTGCCGGTCCCGCTGGCGCAGCCGGTCACCCCGCCCCCCATGGGAGCGAAGTCCCTAAGCACCGCGCCCAGTTCGACCGCGAGCTCCGGCTCCGGCGTCCAGTGGACGAAGCAGCCGCAGGCCTCGGCCATTCCGATGGCGGTGGCGGCGGCGCAGACCACACCCAAGTGTGCGGTGGACCGGCTCGCCGAGAACCGACAGGTCCTGCAGCCGGGTACGGCGCAGGTTTCCTGGGGCATCGAGATGGCCGAGCAGGGTCTGCTGACCGGCTCCGCCTACACCCGCCCGGCCGGGTTCGCGAACCTGGGCCTGGCGGCGTACGCCCCCAACAGCGACTTCTCCCGGGTGGCCCTCAAGCACCCGGCGGGCGACACCTTCGACACGGTGCCCCGCTCGGTCTACCAGGCGATCGTCGCGCAGGAGAGCAACTACAGCCAGGCCTCCTGGCACGCGCTGCCCGGCATCGCGGGCGGGGTGCTCGTCGGTGACTACTACGGCGCCGGCGGCTCGATCAGCCACATGGACTATGCCAAGGGTGACTGCGGCTACGGCCTGGGTCAGGTCACGACCGGCATGTCCAAGGGCGACACCACCTACTCGGTGAACGGCCAGACGAAGATCGCGGTCGACTACCAGGAGAACGTCTCCGCGGGCCTGCAGATCCTGCAGAGGACCTGGAACCAGCTCTACGACGCGGGCATCACCGTCAACGGCGGTAACCCCCGCTACCTGGAGAACTGGTACCTGGCCGCCTGGGCCTACAACTCCGGCATCCAGCCCAACTCCAAGTTCGGCAACACCACGGGCTGTACTCCCAGCCCCACCTGCGTCGGTGCGGACGGCACCTGGGGCCTGGGCTGGTCCAACAACCCGGCCAACCCCGACTACCCGCCGACACGCGCCCCGTACCTGCGCTCCTCCTACGCGGACGCCTCGCACCCCGCGAGCTGGCCGTACCAGGAACGCATCATGGGCTGGATGGGCCAGCCCATCCTGCGGTTCAACCAGCAGGCGTACCCCAAGCCGGACTACCACGGCGGCAAGACCTGGCTGCAGATCCCGCCGGTCGGCTCCTTCTGCACGGCCGAGAACCTGTGCGACCCGACGGGCGCGCAGAACCCCAAGAACTGCACCCTGGCCAGCCTCCAGTGCTGGTGGCACTCGCCGGTGACGTTCATCGCGGACTGCGCCACCACCTGTGCGACCAGCGCGTACACCGCGGGGGCCGGATCCACCGAACCGGCCGTCGTCAAGCCCCACCCGCACCCGCCGACCTGCACCCTCGACACCTCCAAGGTCGCGAACGCCGGCTACGGGTCGCCGATCATCGTCGACGAGTCCCAGAGCCAGCCGCCGCTGAACCTGGTGGGCTGCGGCGCGTCGAACTGGTCGCAGGGCGGCACCTTCTCTTACGCCTACGGGACCAACGCCGCGGGTGATCCGATCGGAGCCCTGGACACCCACCAGCTGGGTGCCGGCTTCGGCGGCCACGTGCTGTTCACGCACACCGAGGACGGCTCCAACCCGGACCAGATCAACACCGGTACCTGGACGCCCAACCTGCCCAAGCTGCAGTATTACAAGATCAAGCTGCACTTCCCGTCGACCGCGGCGTCCGCCACCAACGTGGTCTACACGATCAACCCGGGCGGCGGGGTGAGCCCGTGGAAGATCCGGGTGAACCAGGACTGGGGATCCGAGGAATGGGTCACCATCGGCACCTTCGCCATGCAGAACGGCGGCAACGTCAAGCTCACCAACAAGAGTGAGATCACCGGCTCCGGCAATATCAACTACGCGGACTACGACGTCGCGTACGACGCCGTCGCCTTCATCCCGATGGGCGGCACCCCGGGCCAGCCGATCGGCGGACCTCCCGGTGTCAAGGACGCGCCCAAGGGCAGCAATCCGGCCTGGGCGCAGTGCGGCTGCGTACGCCGTACTGCCGGTGACCCCGTGGACACCAGCACCGGCTACTTCGGCGAGACCATCAAGGACCTGGACACCCCGGGCCGCGGCGCGCCGCTGAACTTCTCGCGCACCTACGCCTCGGCCCTCTCCAGCCCTGCCGGCCCGAACGCGGCCCTGGCCGTCAACGGCGCCTTCGGCTGGGGATGGACGTACTCCTATAACCTCTCCGCCGCCACCAACGGCACCAGCGGTGATGTGACGGTGAGCCAGGAGGACGGCTCGCAGGTCACCTTCATCAACACCGCCGGTACCTACGCCCCGAGCGCACCGCGCTACAACGCCTCCCTGACCAAGTCCGGGACGACGTACACCTTCACCCGCAAGTCGAAGGACGTTTTCATCTTCGACACGGCCACCGGACGCCTGCTCTCGGCGACCGACGTGGTCGGCAGCAAGGCCACCCCGCCGTACGCCACCACGATGGCGTACAACGGCTCCGGCCGACTGAGCACCATCACCGACCCGGGCGGGCGCACCTACACACTGACCTGGACCGGCACCCACATCACGGGCCTGACCGACACGGCCGGCCGCAAGGTCACCTACGGCTACGACGCCGCGGGCAACCTCACCGACGTCTACGGCGCGGGCACCACCCGCACGCCCACGCTGAAGGACGACGACCACGCCACGTTCGGCTACGACGCGGCGCACCTGATGACCTCGATGCGCAAGCCCGCGCAGTTCGGCAAGGTGGCGACCCCCACGCCGGTCACGACGAACGTGTACGACGCCTCCGAGCGCGTCACCAAACAGACCGACCCGATGGGCGGGATCACAGCCTTCGCGTACGGTCCGGACGCCGCGGCCGGTCTCACGGCCGGGCAGACCCGGGTCACCGACCCGGTGGGCCACAAGACGCTCTACACCTACCAGAGCGGCATGCTGACGTCCGAGACCCGCGGGTTCGGCACCGCCGACGCCGGGACCTGGACGTACACCTACGACCCGATCAGCATGGGCATGACCTCCTCCAGTGACCCCGAGGGCAATCTGGAGACGTTCGCCTACGACGACCACGGCAACCGGATCTCGCAGAGCGACTCCCGCGGTTTCACCACCAGCTACGTCTACGACGACACCGACCACCTGATCACCACCATCGACCCCGCCGGCCTGCGGACCGACCGGGGCTACGACGAAAGCGGCCACATCACCGCGTCGGGCAGCGGATTCGGACTGCTCACCAGCACCACCGTGCAGCCGGGCGACGGCAGCGCGCCCGCCCGTACGAGCGCCATGTACTACGAGGACGCCACCCACCCGGCGGACGTCACCCGGACGGTGGACGCCCGCGCCAACACCACCCTGGCCACCTACGATGCGAACGGCAACATCACCGGCAGCACCGACCCCGAGGGCAACAAGACCCTGTACGGCTACGACGCAAACCGGGGTCTGATGACCTCCTCCGTCTCGCCGGCCGGCACGGCGGCGGGCACCACTGCGGGCTGCACACCGCCCGCCAAGGGCTGCACCGCCTTCGGCTACGACGCCTGGGGCCACCAGACCAGGAGCGTGGACCCGCTGGGCCGTGCGACGTCGGCGGTCTACGACGCCAACGGCAACCAGACCTCGTCGACGGATTCCAACAACCACAGCACGGTCATCGGCTACGACGCCTTCGACCGCAAGACCACCGTCACGCGACCCGACGCCACCAAGGCGCAGACCGTCTACAACGGTGACGGGACCATCGCCAAGACGATCGACGGCGCGAACGTCGCGACCCTCTACGGCTACGATGCCCAGGGAAGGCAGACCAGCCGGACCGACCCGGGCGGCCGGGTGACGGCCGTCACATACGACGCGACGGGCAATCTGCTGACGTCCACCGACCCGCAGAACCGGGTCACGACCTACGCCTACGACCCGACCGGCCAGCCGGTCACGATCACGTACTCCGACGGCACCACGCCGAACGTCACCGGGATCAGCTACAGCCCGTCCGGACGCCGGACGGCGATGACCGACGGCACGGGCACCACCACGTGGGCCTACAACGCCTTCGGTGAGCTGACCTCGCTGACCAACGGAGCTGGTGCGGCCACCACCTTCGGCTACGACGCGGGCGGCAACCAGACCTCCCTCGTCTATCCGGGAGGCACGGGCCGCACCGTCACCCGCACGTTCGACAAGGCCAACCGGCTGACCGCACTGCGGGACTGGAACACCAAGTCCACCACCTTCGGCTACGACGCCGACGGCAACTGGAACTCCACCGCCTACCCCAACGGCACCATCGCCACCAGCGGGTGGGACGACGCCGGGCGCCGTTCCTCGGACACCCTGAAGAAGGGCACGACGACCCTCGCCGCCCTCACCTACACCCGTGACCTCGCGGGCCAGCTCAGCGGGGAGACGCCCACGGGCGTCCCGGGCAGCGCCCAGACGTTCGGGTACACGGCGCGCGATCAGCTCAAGACCGCCACGGCCGGTTCCACGACGACCGGATTCGGCTACGACGCCGCGGACAACCCGACCCAGGTCGGAAGCTCCAACCAGGTCTTCGACTCCTCGGGCCGGCTGTGCTGGTCCACCACGGGCACCGCACCGGTCAACCCGGCCTGCTCCACGCCCGCTTCCGGGGCAACCACCTACACCTACGACCCGCAGGGCAACCGCACCAAGGCCACCACGGGCGGCGGCGCGGTCAGCTCCTACGGATATGACCAGGCCGACCGGCTGACCACTGCCACCAACGGCGGCGCCACGGCCACCTACCGCTACGACGGCAACGGCCTGCGCGCCTCCAAGACGGCGGGGGGCACCACGACCTCCTTCGCCTGGGACGGGGAGGAGAACCCCAACCTGCTCTACGACGGGACCACCAGCTACCTCTACGGTCCCGGCCAGGCACCGGTGGAGCAGATCTCCGCTGCCGGCACCCAGTGGTACTTCCACGACCAGATCGGCTCCACGCGCGCACTGACCGACACCGCCGGCGCGGTCACCTGCACCTACGGCTACACACCCTTCGGTACGGTCAGCGGCCACACCGGAACGGCATCGACCGCCCTGCAGTACACGGGCCAGTACACGGACGGGGAAACTGGACTGCTCTACCTCCGCGCCCGCTACTACGATCCGTCCACGGCGCAGTTCCTGACCGTGGACCCGATGGTGTCCCAGACACTCAGTGCCTACGGGTACAGCTGGAGCAACCCGCTCAACTACACAGACCCGAGCGGCCGGTGGAGCCTCGGCGGGTTCATCCACAAGCACGTGGACGCGATCGGACAGGTCAGCGGCTGGGCGGCCGGAATCGCGGTGGTCGCCACGATCGGCGCGGCTGTCTGCGTTCCGTGCGCCCCGGTCCTCGGTGTGGTGGCGGTAGTCGCCAGCGCCGTCATGATCGCGACTCAGGCCGCCTACACCTACGACAAGTGCAAGTACAGCAACTGGGGTGACTGCGGTGCTCAGATCGGGTTCCTCGCGGCCGAGGTCGGCGGCGTCGGAGCGGTCGGCAGGGTCGCCAAGTCGGTCGGCTGGGGACTGAAGGCAGCGCCGATCGAGGGCACATTGGCGAACCTCCGCAAAATCTGCGGCGGATGATCTAGGCACGGCCACGAACCCACAGTCGCCCGAGTAGACCCCACCGTGACCCCCGTGGTGGCGGTGGGGTTCCCGGAAGTGTTCCCGATTCCCGTATCACCTGGAGTGATCCTTATGAACGCACCATCGGAAGGCATGTCCGTACACCCCGGTCCCCGGCGCGTGGCAGCCTGCCTCGTCGTCGGCTTCGCCCTAGTGCTGTGGCCGAAGCTGTTCTTCATGGGAGGGGGAGCCTCCTCTTGGATCCTCGGGGGCCTCTCACTGGCCCTCCTCCTCGCGGTCCCTTCCTTGTGCCGGCTCATCTCCATCACGGTCGCCGGCGGGGTCCTGACCGTGCGACACGGCTCGCAGCGGATCGAGTTCCCGGCCGAGCGGCTCGCGGAGGTCTCGGTATCCGGCACCGGGGGATGGCTTCCTCTTTGGACTCTCACCCTGGTGGACACCGACGGCAATCGGGCTCGGTCCGCCCTGACCTTCATGAGCGCGGCCGACCGCAGGCGCCTGCTGGAGGCCGTCGAAGAACTGACGGCTCCCGGCGTGGTGCGGCACGACGACGCCCTGCGCTCCATGCTCGGAGACGGGAGCCGCTGACCGTTTCGGCGCGGGGCCCGATGCGTCCGCATCGGGCCCCGCTGCCGGACGGACACGGCGCTTCCCCGGTCGATCCCGTAGTCGACTTCGGCGACCAGCTCGGCCGCCCGCCTCGGACCCCCGTCGGCGCGGGCGAGCAGGGCGTCCGCGTCCCACCTCACCTCGCCGCGTCCGGGGGACGATGAGCAGCAGCGTCAAGTTCGCCTCGAAACGCGAGGCGTACAGGCCCGCGTCCGCCGCGGGCAGCAGTGCGTAGACCGCGTCCAGCAGCGCACACGCCGCGGTATCGCGCCGCTCTCGGGCGGCCGGGTCGCAGGTCCGCAGCCGCCGCGCCCACAACCGGGATCCGAGGGGCCTTGCGTGAAACGTGGCTGAATACTCTGCGTGAGAGTCCGGCTCGCCTCGGAAAGGTCCTGGGCTGCCACAAGGGCGGCCCAGGGACTGGGAAGCGGATCAGTGGGGGGCTCTGCGGCTCACTTCCTGGGGGACGGGGCGAGGCCTTCTGCGGTCTCGACGTCCGCGTCGGCATAGGTGGGGTCCGCCCAGTGTGGCAGGCCGAGCTGGTGGCGTTCTGGGCGAGGAGTTGGGAGCAGCCGGACGCGGTGGACCCGGTGCGGATCGACGCGTTCGACGCCTACTAGCAGATGACCGACGGCGAGTTCTTCAACGCCGTCGCCCTGAAGCAGATTACTCCTGCCCCCGTGCTATCCACCTCACCCCCACGTCGCCAACTAATACTGCACTATCGTTCATGGCGACCTCCGCGGTGCGCCTGCTGGCATCACGAGGTGCCCCATAACGCTCCCCATCCGCGACTGCAGGCCTTCGGCTTCGCGGTCCGCGACGCCCGGGAGCGCAGCGGCATGAGCATCGAGGCGCTCGCCGAAGCCGCCGATCTGTCCGCTCGCATGGTCATTGGCATCGAGCACGGCAAACGGAATCCCTCGCTGCTCACCGTCCTGGCCCTGGCTCATGGCTTGGGCGTCAGTCCGGGCCGCCTGCTCGAATTCGCGGCGGCCCGGCAGGAGCCTGAGGTATGAGTCCACGCCGACTCGCCCTGGTACCCGATCCCCATCCCGGTGAATCTCTGCTGAGCTGGGCGGACGCGCTCGCGCGGCTCAACCAGGTCTCCCGCACTGAGGCGCTGCGTATGGCGGGCTTTATCAGCTCCAGCACGGTGTCGGCCGTGTTCGGTTACCGCGTAAGCGACGCCGTCGTGCGCGCGGTGAGCGAAAGCACCGGGGTGGCGGGGGAGCGGCTGCGCGGCATGACGCTGGCCCACTATGCCGGGAGGGTGCTGGAGCCGTTGCCGCAGGACGATGCGAAGGAGTACGGGGCCTGGGCCGCGTGGCGGTACCGGCAGCGGATGGTGCTGGCCAAGCATTCCAATGCCTGCCCGTCGTGCTTGCGGGAGAACGGCGGCCGGTGGCTTGTGAGATGGCGGCTGGCCTGGTCGTTCGCGTGCGTACGGCACCAGAGGTACCTGATCGCGCAGTGCCCCGGCTGTGCCTCCGCCCTGCACCGTGTGTGGCCCGGAGAGCCAAAGTCCTGGATCTGCCCCGGTGCCTCCCGGGGGCTGGGGTTGCGACCGCCGCCGCAGCCGTGCGGCCGTGACATCCGCCGCATGCGGGCCAAGCTGGTCCGCGATGCCCGGCTCCTGGTCTGCCAGCAGCGGATCGACGACCTGCTCGATGGCCCGCAAGTCCTGACGGCAGAGGAGGCACGGGATCTCTTCCGGGAGCTGCACCACTCGATGCAGGACGCGTGGTCGGCGGTTCGGCCCCTTCGGCTGCCCCGGACCGACGAAGCGGTCCACCGGGCCTGGGAGCGCCATCTCGCGCCCGGCGGATACCGCGAGCAGTACCGCCCTCTGCTCGTGGCCGCCGCCATGAAGATCGCCACCGAGGCCGGCCTCGAGACCGCCGACGGAATTCCGGTACAGGCAGGACCGGCGCGGCCGAACTGGGGCGCCAGGCAGCCCGGGCAGGCAGGCGAGGTTGCATTGGCCGCGAACCGGTTCGGCAGCCGCTGCCGTCACAGCGGCTGCTTCGCCTGGGTGCCGGCCGGGCACGGTGTGGTGCTGGGCGACACCGACGGCCGGGACACCCACTGCCCTCGGCACGCACAGGGGTTCACCCGGCGGGCTCAGTCCCGCGAACACGCTGGACCGGCCGCCTTCACCGAGCCGTACCTGATGTTCTTCGACGAGCGGCTCCGTGAAGAAGAACAAGGCGTGGGGGAGGTGGGCGGCGGTCTGCTGCGGCAGCGGATCGAGGCCCAGCGGCTGATTCTGGAAGCCTGCGCGGCCACCGCGCCCCGTACCCGCGAGGGCAGGTCCCTGCGGTACGCCGTGCGGTGCCTGCTGCTGCCCTACGTCGGTCACCCGGACTTCCGTATGGCGTGGCTGCCCCGCCAGGGGGAGAACCCGGCGCGCCCCATCGTGGTGGAGGGCTCGGCCGGGGAAGCGAGCCGGGGCGCGGCGGGCCGTGGTTGAGGAGGAGCCGGTCAGGCGGCTCGGGGTGGTTCCCACTCCGTTCCCCGGGGAGTCGTTCGTCAGCTGGGTCGACACGGTCGCGGTGACTCTGCGGCTGTCGCGAACGATGGCGCTGCGGACACTGGGACTGTCTGGTAGCGCGAGTTTCAGCGCCCACCAGTTCCACCTTAATCCTGAGCAGTTGGAAGGGCTGTGGCGGCGAACGGGGCTGCGGCCGGCGCAGGTGGAGCGGATGCTGTTCAGCTTCTACGCGCCCACGGCTCTGCCGCAGCTCGCCTTAGACAGCGGGCGCATCGGGCAGGGTGCGCGAGTGAGTTACCCCTGGCTGCGCCGTGAGCACTCGGCCGCGTGCCCGCTGTGCGTCCAGGCGTCGGGCGGCCGGTGGCTGCTCAGCTGGCGGCTGAAGTGGACCTTCCTGTGCGCTGATCACCTGGTGTACCTGGTGGACCGCTGTCCGCGCTGCGGTCTGCGGCTGTACTGGCGACTGGAGGCGACCGCCTCAGGACAGCGCACCCGCTGCCTCCGTCCCGCGGCGTGGCACGGCCGCGGTCCACGGCGTCATGGGGCGGCGGTGTGCGGGTTCCCTGTGGTGGAGATGCCGGCCGTCCCGGCGGGCGCCGAGGAGGCCATTCACGTCCAGCGCCGTGTCCATGCGCTGGTGACACCTGCCGACGCGTCGCACAACGAGACCTCACGCCGCGTGCTGCAACAGCTTGTCCTGATCATCCGCGACGTCGCGCACCGGAAAACGCTGGCCGGTCTGCTCGACCGGATGGAAAGTACCGTGATCCGCGCCGTGCACGAGGCGCAGGGGCAGCCGTGGCAGCCGCCGCTTTCGTGGACTCTTGAGGGCGGGTCGCCAGCCGCGGTGTCCGCGTTGGTGCGCATCGCCGCCCGGACCGTGCTGTCGGACAGGCCCGGGGCGGGACCGTTTGACTGACGGCGCGCCCTGGGAAGCGCAGCCGCGAGGAGCGCCTCTTCCGTCTCAAACGAAACGCCGGTGTATGAGGTCCGCGATGCCAGGCGCGGTCACGTGACGAGCGTGCGCGGGGCACAATACGTGCGGCAGGCCGCGCGCGTGCACCACGCAGCCCTGTCCTGGTGGCACCCAGGCTGCACAGGCGGTGGCGCGGCACTTGCTACCGAAGCGGTTGGCCGCCGGCGCACCGGTGTCCGGCGGGAGGAAGCCGCCGGCCGACCACGAGGCCGTGTCCGCCTGCCGACAGCCGTCTTGGGAAGCGCCGAGTCCGCCCAGCGTCGCGATCTTGACGAGGGCCGCGGTCAGCAGTGGATCGTCCACGTACCACAGGGCGCCCTGGTGGCCCTGCCACCGCCGGTGGAGGACGGTGTCGGTGTCCGGCAGCGGCGGGGCGTCGTCGTAGTGGATGCGGATGTCCTCCAGCGCCACGTGCAGGGATCGCAGGATGTCCTGGCCGCCCCGGAGGTGCGGGTGGTCGACGAGTCTGTCGAGACGGCGCTGGCACTGGAGCAGATGGGGGTCGGACAGCCGGGGAGCGCGCATACGGGAGATGACCTGCGGGCAGGCAGGTTCCCGGCGGCTGTGATTGTACTGGCCGCACACGACGGCGTCCGCCGGACCGGGGACAATCTGGTGCAGGCCGTTGCCGCAGCCGCGGCAGGCAGCGAGCAGGTAGACGTGGTGGTGTACGCAGGCGAAGGACCAGGCCAGGCGCCATCGCAGCAGCCAGCGCCCGCCGTTCTCGCGTAGACAGGCCGGGCACGCGCGTGAGCGCGCGGGCAGGGCGAGGAGGAGGCGGGCCAGCCAGATGCCGGCAGTCCGCCGGTGCAGGGGGGAGGGAAGCGCGGGCAGGACGCCGTCGGCGTGGTGGGCGAGGGTCATCCGATGCTGCTGTCCGGCGGACAATCCGGTGGCCACGTGGACACGGGCCACCGTCGTGGCGGTCAGGTAAGTGCCGAAGTGCACACTGGGCCGGTACCCGGCGACGTCGGGTCGGGCGAAGCCCGCGAGTCGCAAGGCATGCAGGCGACTGACACGGTTCAGGCGGGCCAGCGCGTCGACCCAGCTGAGGAGCGACTCGCCTGGGTACGGCTCGGGGACCAGGGCGAGGCGGCGCAGCGACGTGGACATGACGCCAATCCTGCCCGCGTGTCCATGACAGGTATCGGGCGCCCTGGTGTCGGCCCCATCAGGCGCTTCCCCCGGCCGCAGGCCGCTTCCGGTCCCGCTTCTTCGCTTCCGTCGCCGCTTGACGTGACTTCAGGTCGGTGACCTTGGCGTACGCGCGTTCGTGGGCGTACGACAGCACGATGGAGTCCATGATCTCCCGAGTGATGGCCTCGGTGCCCTGCCGGACGGCGCGAACCGCGCTGCGGCGGATGAGGGCGTGCAGGCCGGCGATGCTGCCGTCGGTGCGCTCGTGCAGGTAGCGCCAGTGCCGGCGGGTCAGGCTCTCCTCCTCGTGCCGATACAGGGCCAGTGACCTCTCCAGAGAGCGGATGACACCGACCCACTGGAGGATGCTGTCGTCGCTGTCGAGGGTGAACGCGGCGAGTTCCTGGCGGCCGAAGCGGCCGGCGGTCTGCGTCCGGGGACCGGCGCCGGCCGGCACCGGAACCCTGGTGCGGGCAGGGCGTGTGCGGGGGCCGGTGGGGCCGCCCTCGCCGAGCAGTGGGCTGTTCTCCAGGTCGACACCGGTACCGATGATGGTGCACGGGGCGTGGTTGGCGAGGAACTTGATGTGATCATTGGAGGCCCGCCCCTCCTTGAGGGAGCAGTCCAGGAAGTGCAGATCGTCGAAGATGATCAGCTGGCTGCCGCTCGACGTGAGCGCGGTCAGGACGCGATCGTCGATGGTGTCCTTGGTGCCGCTGGTGGGGACGTTGAGGTAGCGGGCGATCGCGAGAGAGATCTGCTTGGGGGTGACCTGGTCGGTGAGCGAGATGTACACGACGGGGACGTAGGAGCCCAGCCGCTCGGGGGCGAACCGTTCGGGGAAATCCTCCCGCAGTTCCTGCTCGAACTTCCGGGCGATCATCTTGACCAGGGTGGACTTACCGACGGTGGGCGGACCGTCGATGAGCAGGCCGAGCCGGGCGCCCGGTGGTGCCATTTCGTTGGCGGCCAGCAGTTCCGTGATCTCGGTCTCGAAGTGCTGCACGGCCGGTGTCCAGGCCAGCACCAGGGCGCTGTGGTAGCGGTTGCGGCTCCGGTTCAGGCGACGCCGCTCGGCGTCGTCCATCGCCAGGTAGACCTCATACGGAGGCAGCAGCGGCCGCGGCGGCGGATCGTAGAACACGTAGCCGAACCAGTCCTCCTTGGTGCGCGGTTCAGCCAGCCCGGGATGCAGGCTCTCCCCATCGTCCCCGGGCGGTGGGGCCATCACGGAGCGCCGTCCTTCTCCGGGCGGCCGCCCCACACCTCGTACGAGGGCAGGGCGTCGAAGTCGATCGTGACCTCTTCCTCGTTCCGAGCGGGTAGCGGTGGCACGGCCCGCAGGCGCGGCCCCTTGACGGGGGTGCCGGCAGCGGAGTCGACGGCTTCGGTGCGTGCCTTGTCCCGGGCCGCAGCCCTGGCACGCTCCGCGTCCCGGGCGCGTGCCCGGCGGGAGCGGGCGGTGGACGCCTCGGCCGCGTCCGTGCGGTTCTGCAGGTCCAGCAACGCGTCCAGGACCACCTCCTGGTCCTGCGGGTCACGGCCACGATCACGCAGCTCCTGCTTGACCTGGCGCAGGGTGATGTCGGTAAACGGCTCCAGACCCGTCAGCGCGTGACCCCAGCGCAGCGTGTGCCAGATGCCGGTGTAGGGGTCGTGGAAGTAGACCTGCGTCATGTCCCGTGGGTCGTAGCGGATCGGCCAGGTGCCGCCTGCCTGCGCGTACGGGGACTTGGTGCTGTTGTGGGCGCGCAGGACGGGCGCACTGTAGTGCAGGTAGTCCTTCTGGATGCGGCGGTTAGTGATCGTGCACCAGTGGATCGGCAGGAGCTCCAGGAACAGGTTGGCATCACGCGGGGCGGCGATATAGCCGCAGCGGTGCACGGCGAGCCGGTACGCGTCGTTCGGTGACAGATTGATCTCCGGGAACCCCGCCAGCACCAGGCCCTTGTGCCGGCGGCGCTGGTAGACCGCGACGACGTACTCGGCGAAGAACTCCTCCAGTTCCTCGATCGTCCACCGGGCAACAGCGTCCACGTCGCCGCCGCGGTGCACCACGTGGTTGCCCTTGTAGCCGGCGATGTGCTCGGAGAACTGACTTCTGATCGTCTTGAACGCGGCCTCGACCTGTGGCTTGTCGGTGGGCCGGTACTTGCGGGTGTCCTGGATGGTGATCCCGTAACGGCGGCACACGTTCTTCACCGCCTGCGAGGCGAACGCCTTGCCGTGGTCGATCACGATCTTCTCGGGAAACACCACCGGGCGGGCCGCGGCGGCCGCGAACCGCTCGTCCTGCGCGAGCAGCGGCTCGCACGGCAGGCGCAGCATCCGGTGCCGCAGCCCGTCCGGCCAGCCCGGACGCATCGGCTCGGGCATCATCGCGTCCGCGATCACCAGCCCCGCGTCCACGCCCTTCGTGCCCTTGGGTACCAGACGCCACCCCAGCAGACTGCGGGTGCACACGTCGATGGCGATCGTCAGGTCCACCGAGAAGACGACGTCCTCGACCGGATCGTAGGCGCGCACGTCCAGCCAGCTGGTGTCGATCATCACCAGCTCGCCAGGACGGCTGGCGGTGATCGGCCGGTAGTGCCCGTCCGGCCGGTTCGCCACCGACTGGCGCGTCGTGGCCTGACCGGTGGTGTAGCGGCCGGGCAGAAGAGCGGCGACGTACCGGTTGAACGACTTCTGCGACGGCACCCTCACCGCGCCCGGGCCGTGGACGTCGGCCAGGCGGCGTTCCACCCGGCGCCGCAGCCGGTTCAGGCTGCCGGTCGAGTCGTCCTCCTCCGTCACGTAATGCTGCGTGAGGATCGCGTCGATCAGCCGTTGGTCCACGCCCGCCAGCGGATCCGACGGCCGATGACTGCGCCGGTCCACCAGCCCCCACGGCCCCTCATCCCGCCATCTGCGCAGCCGCCGCCACGTCTGCGGCTCGCTGTAGCCCAGTTCCCGCGCCTTGCTCCGCACCCGCTGGGCCAGCGACACCTCCGGGGCGTACTCCGGCCGGGGTTCCCCGGGCAGCGCGTCCTGCGGATCGCCGCTGCGATAGCCGGTGGTCATTTCCTGGAGGTGCTCTTGGGCGCGCTGGAGGTCCTCCAGCTGCTTGTCGCTCAGCTTGTCGAACAGAGCGGCGGCGTCCGGCCACAGCTGCCGTTCCGCAGTGCCCGGTTCACTGGGGGCTTCCCCCTCTGCGGCCTCGTCACCGTCGCAGGGGCGGAAGGTGGGATCCGCGAGCAGGTGCCCCACACCGATCACGGTCCACGAACCACTGTCCGAACGCAGCCGCACCCCATCGTCGGTCACCCCGGTCACGGTGTGCACCTCGTCGTCCAGCCACAGCTTCGTCCCGTACCGCAGGCGCACCGCGCCGTCGGCCGTCATTCGGACGCCTCCGCCGCGGTCTTCACCAGCGTCGTCTCCCGCAGCGGACGATCCAGATCCGTGACGATCCGCTGATGCCACATCAAGTGGTACAGGACCCCGCGAGCCAGGTCCGGGAACTCCATGAACCGCATCAACTCCCCGATCTCCACCGGCTCACGGGCCAACTCCAGCAGGCGCGGAACCAGATCCGCCCCCAGATGCAGCGGACGCCGGGCACTGGACAGCAGATCGACGTTCACCCAGCGCTGCCGGCTCGGCTCCGACACCATCGCGTAGTCCCAACCCAGCCGCTCACACACACGCCGGGTGCGCTCCTCCTGCAGCAACACCTTCGGATCATTCCGCAGTTCCGGGTTCTTCACATCCAGCAGCAGCACGCTGCCGTCCCGGCGACGCGCGAAGACATCCGGCGTGTGCCGCCACGCCCCTCGGGCGTCGATGGCATCGAACTCCAAGGGCTGCGTGACGAACGCCGTCACCTGCGGGTCGAAGTCCAGCAGCATCAGCCACTTCGACTCCAGCACGCTCTCGTAGTCGGCGAAGTCGCCCCACTTCGCCACCCAGTACTGGCCCGGCATGTGCCCCTGGTCCCGGTAACTGGGAATCGCCCGCACCATCCGGCCATCCTCGAACAGCACACCGGCCGCCTCCTCCAGGCGGACCAGACGCTCGATCCCCTCGGCATCGACGTACCGCACCCGCACCAGGTCGAACCCCCGGACCGCCGGCTCCGGACCCTCCACGTCACCGCTCACCGCGAACCCCTTTCCCACGGACTCCTGGCCGAACGCCCCACCTGCACCTGCGCCGCCACCGCCTCCGCGAAAACCTCCGGCACAGAGAGCCGCCCCAGTGGCCGGGCAGCCAGACGCCCGACATCGACCGCCGTCCGCACCAGCGGTGCCAGCCGCCGCGACAACTCCGGCATACCGGAGGCCGTCAGCACGGGCATCACCACGGTGAGAAACGCCGCCGCGGCATCGGCTGATGCCGGGCCCCAGCCGAACTGGCCCCGATGCGCCCCGCGCTCGGCGCGTTCCTCCAGCAGAACTCTCCCGCACCACGCCGGCACATCCCGCAGACGACCCAGAACCCTCGGCAACCCAAGCCGCAACAAGATCACACACGCGCGATACGCCGCGAACCACTCGCCCGCGGGCACGTCCACGCCGCCCAGTACCGGCCTCGCCCGCCCGAACGCGATGTCCAGCCATCGCTGCTGCGCTTCGGCCGTCCGTTCAGCTGCCCGGGTCACGCGAACCGCAGGAAGCCACTGCGAACAAGGTCTTCCGCCAACGGAGTTCGCGCAGCAAGTCGGCGGCCTGACCCACTGCGCCGGAACGACCCGAGGCCGGTCCCCACCCCACCTCAGCACCCAACCGCACGACGGACAACGATCCAGCAGCGCCACCTGATGCTCGGGACACACTGCCGCGCCCGACAGCTTCCACCACAATTGCCACACGCCACCCGACACGAGGAGGCAGCACGGGCACGCACGGCTGCCGTGCGGCTCCGCCCATTCCCGCCCGGCCGATGGCCGATGCGCCTTTCCCGCCGAGAGCACCGACTCCACGCTCAACGGCCCACCCTCGAAAACGGACAGATGCATCCCGTCCACCAGGCCGCCGGGAACACCCGTTGCCGTGAACACGGTCCGCCGGACCTCCTCGTCGGAACGCACCCCGAACAAGGGGGGCCGGACATCCGGAGATGCCCCCCGCAGGCGCAGTCCCATCAGGTTCGCGACCTCGGCCGGTGGGCACCGGTTCACGTGCGCCATCCGGTCCACCCACGACCCGAACGCCTCACCCGGCCGTGGAGCCGCGACCAGGGCTAATCGCCGTGGCGGCACATGCTCACCCCCTGAAAGCGTCCCGCATCACTCTCATCTAGAGGCTCACGCTATCAAGTGCACTATCAGGCTGGGGTTCACACTCTCATTTTGAGCTACTGCTCTCAGGAGAGGTCTCGGATGACGGGATCGGGTTGCCGTCCTGCATAAGCGCATGCAGAGTGCTCGGAGACTGAATATCCCGTCGGTGACCGGCCGGCTGGACGGAGGGGAACGGGATGAGCGAGAGCCCTGCGGCCCGGCTGCAGAAGCTGTTCGAGGGACACCGGCTGACGCCGACCCAGCGGCGCATCGCGCACTGCATGGTGCGCGGGGCGGCGGAGGTGCCGTTCCTGTCGAGCGTGGAGCTCGCCGAACTGGCCGGGGTGAGCCAGCCGTCGGTGACCCGGTTCGCGGTGGCGCTCGGCTTCGACGGCTATCCCGCGCTGCGCCGCCACCTGCGCGAAGTGGCCCCCGCCGAGCGGGCCGCGGGCGGTGAGGAGGACGCGTACAACGAGTACCAGCAGGCCGTCCAGGGCGAGATCGAGAACCTGCGGCAGCTCTCCGCGATGCTCGCCGACCCGGCGCCGGTCCGGGAGGCGGGGCGGCTGCTGGCCGGGTCGAGCCCGCTGCCCGTACTGGGGCTGCGCGCGGCCTCCTCGCAGGCGCGCGGGTTCGCGTACTTCGCCGCGAAGGTCCACCCGGACGTCCGGCTGCTCGACGAGGGCGGCTCGATGCTCGCCGACCGGATCGACGCGGCGGTGGGCGCGGGGGCCTCGGCCCTGCTGTGCTTCGCGCTGCCGCGGCATCCGAAGGAGGTCGCGGAGGCGCTGGATCACGCGCGGGGGGCGGGGCTGACCGTGGTCACGGTCGCCGACTCCGCCTTCGCGCCGGTGGCCCGCCACTCCGACCTCCTGATCCCGGCTCCGGTCGGCACCGGGCTCGCCTTCGACACGGCGTGTGCGCCGATGCTGTTGGGGCGGGTGCTGTTGGAGGCGATGGCGGATGCGCTGCCGGAGGCGCAGGCGCGGTTGGAGGCGTTTGACGCGCGGGCGGCGGCGCGGGGGCTGTTCGTGGAGTAGCTCGGTGTGGTGCGCCTCAAACGCCGGCGGGGCTGGGGTTGGCGGGGGTGCGGTGCTTGCTGCGGGGGGTGGGGGGGGGGGGGGGGGGGGGGGGGGGGGGGGGGGGGGGGGGGGGGGGGGGGGGGGGGGGCGCGCCCCCCGCGGGGGGGGGGGGGGGGGGGGGGGGGGGGGGGGGGGGGGGGGGGGGGGGGGGGGGGGGGGGGGGGGGGGGTGGGGTGTTGGTCTGGACTGCATGATTTAGGCGCCCTGTCCGCAACTTTCGACAGTTGTGGCTT
>NZ_JBITDL010000009.1:176166-257358 GCF_044454225.1 Streptomyces sp. NPDC051563 | reverse complement strand
CGCCACCATGCACAACCTCGCCATGACACGGTGAAACAGCAGGTCAATCACCACTCCGGCCTGCATAAGACGGACCTTCTGAAACAACCTTTAGGGGGCGCCCCAGTCGAGGCGCAGGACGGCGAGGTCATCGGTGTGCCGGCCGGCGTTGAGGGTCTGGGCCTCCTTGATGAGGCGGTCGATGAAGGCGGCGGGGTCGGCCGGGGGCAGGCTCTCGATGAGGCTGAGCAGCCCGCCGACTTCGAGTCGGCCGGGAGCGGAGCCGTTGTGCCCCTCGGTGAGTCCGTCGGTGTAGAGGGTGAGCGCGCCGGAGCGCGGGAGCGGGATGACGGTGGGCTGCCAGTTGCCGAGTTGCGGAGCGACGCCCAGGGCGATGCCGTGGGTCGCGCGGAGCTCGTGGGTGCCCTCAGCGGTGGTGAGGAGGGGCTCGTGGTGACCGGCGAGGTGAAGGGTGGCGGTACGGGCGTTCTGGTCGAGGGTCAGGAGGGCGCAGGTCGCGAACAGCGGGAGGCTGCCGCGTTCGGCGACGAGGAGGCGCTCCATGAGGTGCAGCAGTTCGGTGCCGCGGTGGCCGCCGAGGACGAGGGAACGCCATGCGATGCGGAGGCAGACGCCGAGGGCGGCGGCGTCCGGGCCGTGTCCGCTGACATCGCCGACCACGGCGTGCAGCAGGCCGTCGCCCTCCTCCACCACGTCGAGGAAATCGCCTCCGAGCAGTGCGCTCTTGGCGCCGGGGAGATAGCGCGTGGTCACGGATATGGCCGACGTGCCCAGGATCGGCTGTGGCAGCAGGCCGCGTTCGAGGCGGGCGTTCTCCTCCGCGCGGAGGCGAACGGCCTGGGCCTCCGCGCTGACGCGTTCGGTCTCGCTGCGGTAGATGGCGTAGCGCACGGTGCGGAGCAGCAGATCCGCGTCGACCTTGCCCTTGACCAGGTAGTCCTGGGCTCCGGCGGCCATGGCGTCGGTGCCCGCCTGCGCTTCGGACAGTCCCGTCAGGACGATGACCGCCGTGTGCGGGGCCAGGTCCCGCACGGTGGTGACCGCCTTGGTGCCGGAGATGTCCGGGAGGTGCAGGTCCAGGAGGATGCAGTCGACGGGGCTGCGGGTGAGTTCGGTGCGGGCCTCGTCCAAGCTCGTCCGCGTGATCAGCTCGAACCGGAGCCCGGTGTCCTCGAGGAGCTCCTCGACGATGAGGGCGTCACCCGCGTCGTCCTCGACGAGCAGGATGCGGTAGGCCGCCCCGGTGGCGCCGGCCGGCGTTTCGGTCATGGCTGCAGCTCCGTGCCGGCGCGCGTCGCCTCCGGCAGCCGGGACGGGCCCGGGCTCTGCGGGGGCTGGGGCGCGAGGGTGAAGGTGACGCGGGTGCCGTCGCGGTGTCCGGGATCGATGCCGATGCTGCCGCCCTGGAACTCGACGATCTTCTTGCACATGGCCAGGCCGATGCCGCTGCCGCTGTAGACGTCCTTGGTATGGAGCCGCTGGAAGATCACGAAGACCTTCTCGACGTACTCGGGCTCGATGCCGATGCCGTTGTCGGTCACCGTGAACCGCCACAGGTCGTCCTCCCTGGCGGCGGTGACGTGGATCACGGGGGCCTGCCCGGGGCGGTGGAACTTGACGGCGTTGCCGATCAGGTTCTGCCAGAGCATGCCCATCTGCGTGGGGTTGGCGGCGATCGTCGGCAGGGAGTCCGAGGTGATCGTGGCACCGGATTCCTCGATGCTCACCTCCAGCGCCGACAAGGTCCGCGCGAGCACCTTGTCGAGGTCGACGTCCTGGGCGTCGTGGTGGACCCGGCCGACGCGGGAGAAGTCGAGGAGGTCGTTGATCAGGGTCTGCATGCGGTTCGCACCGTCGACGGCGTACTCGATGTACTGGTCGGCCTTGGCGTCGAGCTGCCCGCCGTACCGCCGCTGCAGGAGCTGCGTGAAACTGGAGACCTTGCGCAGGGGTTCCTGCAGGTCGTGCGAGGCGACGTAGGCGAACTGCTCCAGCTCGGCGTTGGACCGCTGGAGGTCGGCGGCCTGGGCGTCGAGACGCTGGCGGGCCTCCTCGGTGAAGGCGAGCTCCCGGACGAGACGCCGGCGCATGAAGTCGATCTCCGCACTGAGCCGCCGCAGGTCCGCGGGACCGGTCGGGGTGATGGGGTGGTCGAAATCACCCCCGGCGATGGCCCGCGCGTCCGCCCCGAGCTGTCCCAGGGGCGCTGTGATGCCCCGGCGCAGCGCCTCGAAGATCAGGACCGCCAGCAGGGTGATCACTCCGGCGATCGTGGCGAACAGCCAGTTCCGCAGGGCCATCGTAGCCATCAGGTCGTCCCTCGACTGCATCCGGACGGCGCGCAGCTGTTCCTGCTGCGCGGCCATGGCCGCGCGTACGGCGTCGAAGGTGGTCTTGCCCTCATCGGCGCGTTCCGCGCCCAGCGGGGAAGGCGCGCCCGCCGGTGAGGCGGCGATGGGCCGGGCGATCCGCTCCTGCCACCTCTCCACCGCACTCTGGACGGCATCCAGGTCCTTCATGCCGGCACGGTCGTCGCGGAGCAGTTCCCGCAGCCGCGCGGAGTGCGCCTGCTCGTCGGCGATCCCCTGGCGGTAGGGCTCGAGGAAATCGGGGACGCCGGTGAGGCCGTAGCCGCGGACCCCGGTCTCCTGGTTGAGCATGGCCGACTCGAGGCGGAACGAGAGCGTCAGTGCGGGGGAGCGCGTGTCCACGAGCTCCTTGGTCAGCGAGGCCGTACGTCCGAGCACCCACGCTCCGGCCGACCCGAGGAGGATCAGTACCACCGAGGCTGCGGCCACGCCCACGCGCAGCCAGCGCCTGGTCGTCCAGGTGGCAAGCTTCCGCGCGGGCGGAAGCCCTTGATCGCCGCTCATGCTGTCCACTCCTCCGGAACGGGGCCGCCCTGAAGGGGGTGCGGCCCGCATACTCTAGAGGCAGGACGACAACTCATGTTGTCGCGGGTAGATCTTGGGCCTAAGGTGCCCGGTATGCCAGGCAAGAACTTCGTTTTGCGGACCGACCCGCAGGAGACGGCCGCCGCCGCGGATGCGGCAGTCGCCGGCCTTGCCAGACATCTCGCCCTGCAACTGCTCCAAACCCCCGACCATCCGGCACCGCAAGAGCCCGTTCCGCAAGGGCCGGCGGCGGCGCTGGCCCTGCTGCACCTACTGGATCATCTCCAGAAGGCGACGGAACGCCTCCAGCGCGAGGCGGCCGCCGCCGCGGCCCGCGCAGGAGCCGGATACCCGCAACTGGGCGCCGCATGCGGCATGACCCGTCAGGGTGCACGGCGCCGCTGGCCGGGACTCTTCCACCACTCCGACGAAGCACCCATGGAGCATCCGATGATGACCACCCCCGCCCGGCCCTTCGACGTTCTCCTGGTCGAGGACGACATGGCCGACGCCCTGCTCATCGAGGAAGCACTCTCCGAGCGCGGAGCCCGCAACCTGGTCCAGGTCACCGACGGCGTCGCCGCGCTGGAACACCTGCGTGCCCCCGGCGCCGTCCGCCCCGATCTGATCGTCCTCGACCTCAACATGCCGCGCATGAACGGCCGGGACCTGCTCCGCGTCCTGAAGAACGACGAGGCCTTCCAGACCATCCCCGTGGTCGTCCTGACGACCTCCTCCGCACCCGACGACATCGTCGGCGCCTACAGCGGGCACGCCAACGCGTACGTCACCAAGCCGGTCAACCTCGAGGAATTCGAGAAGGCGGTCCAGAGCATCGACGCGTTCTACCTCGACACGGCGACGCGCCCCCGCATCTGATCCGAGGGATGTGGTCCGCAGAGGCGAGAGGGGGCAGTGGAGCTGTGACAACAGGGCCATCGGGTCACGTGACGGGCCTCAGATCTGCGGATGCCCGACGGGTCGCCCGGGAGGTTCTCGCTGCCCAGGACGTGGGGGAGCGGGTCCTGGACGACGTGCTGACGGTGGTCGCCGAGCTGGTGACCAACGCGATCCGTCATGCGGGCGGGGTCACCGGCTTCCGTGTCCGGTGCCTCCCGGACGCCGTTGCCGTCGAGGTCTCGGACGCCTCCCCGCTGCTGCCCGTCTCACCGGGCACTCCGGCGTCGACGCCGGGAGGCTTCGGCTGGCTCCTGGTCAACAAGCTCGCCCACCGTACGGAGATCCGGACCGGCCGCGAGGGGAAGACGATCACCGCCCACCTTCCTCTGGGCGCTCCGGCCGCGTAGATTCCGGGGCGGTCCAGAACGAGGCGAGGGTGCCCAGGACGAGCCGGCACACCGCGTCGGGGTCCGCCCCGGCGAGGGGCTCGCGCGCGGCGACCGTCCGCATGAGGCCGATGCCCAGAAGCCAGGCCATGGCCAGATCCGCACGCAGGGCTCCGTCCCCCGACGGCGCGAGCCCGGCCAGCACCTTCTGGTACTCCCCGCCGAGCTCCCGCAGCGTTCCGCCGGCCTCGTCCCCCCGGCCGACGGACCGCAGGTACACCTCCAGGGAGCGGTCGGCCCCAGGGGCGCTCCGGGTCAGGATCGAGCGCAGGGCGGTCTCGAACAGCTCCTCGGGCGCGGTCGCGCGCAGCTGCTCCAGGCTCCCCTTGGCCACGACCTCCGTGAGCAGCCCGTGCTTGGAGCCGAAGTAGCGGAACAGCAGGGCCTGGTTGGCTCCGGCCCGCTCGGCTATGGCCCGCACCGTGGTGCGCTCGTAGCCACGCTCCGCGAACAGGTCGGCGGCCGCCTCGAGCAGCCTGAGCCGGGTGGCCGCGGCGTTGCGGGGCCGCTCGGCGGGCTGCGGCCGGGGCGATTCGTTCACAGGTGGTCCTCTCGGAAGGCCCGTCAGGATAACGGCCACAAAGCGTCGTTGACCGGCCGGGTGCCCGGTCCTAGCGTTGTAAGCAGCTGCTTACAACCCAGGAGGCCGACGTGACGAGGACCGGGACCGAGAGCACTCCCTTCGCCTATCCCTTCAACACCCCCGAAGGACTGGGGCTCGCCGAGGAGTACGAGCGCACGCGCCGGCGCCCCGGCCTGTTACGCGTGCAGCTGCCCTACGGGGAAGCGGCCTGGCTGGTCACCCGCTACGCAGATGCGCGCCTCGTGCTGGGCGACCCGCGGTTCAGCCGGGCGATGGGCGCCGAGCGTGACGAGCCCCGCCAGTCCGAGGGCCGCACCGACGCGGGAATCCTGGGCATGGACCCGCCCGACCACACGCGGCTGCGGTCCCTGGTCGCCAAGGCGTTCACCGTCCGCCAGGTCGAGAAGCTCAGGCCCCAGGTACGCGCACTGGCCACCGGGCTGCTCGACGAACTCGAGGCGGCGGGGCCTCCGGCCGATCTCGTCGACCGGTACGCGCTGCCCGTCCCGGTCGCCGTGATCTGCCGCCTGCTCGGCGTGCCGGTCGAGGACCGGCCGCGATTCCGGGTGTGGAGCGACGCCGCCCTGTCGACGAGCTCGCTCACCGCCGAGCAGTTCCATGCCAACCGCGAGGAGCTGCGCGCCTACATGGCGGGCCTGATCGACCTGCACCGCCGCAGCCCGCAGGACGATCTGATGACGGCCCTCATCAATGCCCGCGAGGCGGACGGCGACCGCCTCTCGGAGCTGGAACTCGTCGACCTCTGCGTGGCCGTACTCGTCGCCGGCCACGAGACGACGGCCTCCCAGATCCCCAACTTCGTCCTCACCCTCCTCGACCACCCGGAGCAGCTGGCGCTGCTCCGGAAGGACCCGGCCCTGATCACGAACGCGGTGGAGGAACTGCTGCGGTTCGTCCCGCTGGGCAGCGGCGCGAGCCAGGCCCGGTACGCCACGGAGGACATCGAGGTCGGCGGCACCCTGGTCAGCGCCGGGGATCCGGTGGTGGTGGCCACGGGCGCGGCCAACCGCGACGCACTGCGGTTCACCGCGCCCGGAGTGCTGGACATCGAGCGTCCGGCCGGCCAGCACCTCGGTTTCGGCCACGGCGCCCACCACTGCCTCGGAGCCCCGCTGGCCCGCATGGAGCTTCAGGAGGCCCTGGGCACGCTCCTGCACCGCTTCCCCGGACTTCGGCTCGCGGGCGACGTCACCTGGAAGACCGAGATGCTGGTGCGCGGCCCGCGCGTCATGCCGGTCGCGTGGTGAAGGCCGTGACGTGGACGGTACGGGTCGACCGGCAGCTCTGTCAGGGATCGGGCATCTGCGCGGGGTCGGCCCCGGAGGTGTTCGTACTGGACGAGGACCTGGCACGCCCCCGGGAGGACGGGACCCCGCCCGATGAACGGGTCCTGGACGCGGCCGACATGTGCCCCGCCCAGGCCATCACGGTCCTCGACGGCACCGAAGAGATCGGTCCGCGACCGGACTGATGGGGCTGCCCCCGCCGCACCGCCCGGGCCGGACGCATCTGCGCGGTCGGCCCGGGCGGATGCGGCTCCGGGGCTACAGGTAGCGGCGGATGGGCAGCACCGCGGTCTCCCGGGCGCGCTGCAGTACCGAACGGCGCTTCCAGCGGTCCGGGCGGATCAGTTCGCTGGCCTTGAGGTCTTCGTCGTAGTGCCCGTCGAGGACGGCCGTGAACTTGGCGTCCATGACGGCCAGCATGACCTCCTCGTCGTGGTCGAGGGAGCGGCGGTTGAAGTTCGTGGAGCCGACCAGGGACACCACGCCGTCCATGGTCAGGATCTTCGCGTGCATCATCGTCGGCTGGTACTGGAAGATGCGCACCCCGCAGGAGACCAGTGCCTCGTAGTGGTGCTGGCCGGCGAGCTGGCACACCCGCTTGTCCGTATGGGGCCCGGGAAGGAGGATCTCCACCTCCACGCCGCGGCGTGCCGTGGCGCAGAGCAGGTCGATGAAGTAGGTGTCGGGGGCGAAGTAGGCGGTCGCCAGCCGCACCCGCACCTCGGCCGACTCCAGGACCACGCGCATCAGTGTCTGCATGTCCTGCCAGCCGAAACTGGCCGAACCGCGCACCACCTGCACGATGGCGTCCCCACTGGGCTCGTGGCTGACGAACCGGTCGCGCTCGTCGAAGAGTTCCGTGTGGCACTCCGCCCAGTTCTGGGCGAAGGCGGCCGCGATGCCGTCGACGGCGGGCCCCTGGACCTCGACGTGTGTATCGCGCCACTCCTTGGGGTTGCGGGCGTCACCGCACCATTCCTCGGCGATGCCGACGCCTCCGGTGAAGGCCGTCTGCTCGTCGACCACGAGGACCTTGCGGTGGCAGCGGTGGTTCTGCTTGAGCGGCGAGAGGAGGAGCGGCTTGCGGAACCAGGCGACCTCCACTCCGGCCCCGGTCATCCGGTCCAGGAGGTCCTGCTCTATCAGGCGGCTGCCGAAGCCGTCCAGCAGCAGCCGCACCCGGACTCCCGCACGTGCCCGGTCGGTCAGCGCGTCCGCGAAACGCCGGGCGATGTCGCCCCGCCAGTAGACGAAGGTCATCATGTCGACGGTGTGCCGGGCACCGCTGATCGCGTCCAGCATCGCGGTGAAGATCGCATCCCCGTTGCGCAGGGGCCGCACGCTGTTGCCCTCGGTCGCGGCGATGCCGATGAGCCGCTCCAGACGCCGGCGTATGCGGCGGATCCGTTCGTCCGTGTCGCTGCCGTCGGCCGCCGCAGCGGTGGCACCGCTGATCCGCTGCGTACTGTCAGTCATACCGGCACTCCTCGATCGGGTCATTGGCGCTCAGGACCCTATCCGACGGTTCCGGGGATCCTCCCCCGGGACCGGGCTCACCCGCGCCGAGCACAACTTCGGGCCGGTTCGGCCCGCGCTCCGCGCATCATCGGGCCCCGACGGGCCACAAGCACCTCATGAAAAGAAGTCGAGGTCCCTCGGTGCGCGGTGCGTGGCCGCTGCTCCTCCTCCCCGTCCAGGCCGCCCTCATGGTCGGCTTGGGACGCCTGGTCACCGGGCCGGCGGCCGGCAGCCCGCCGCTGTCGGAGGAGGGCTCGGCCAGCCGGGACCTGGTGGAGCGCCGCGGTGAAGTCGGCAACGCGGTCTCGGAGTTCTTCTCCCTGCTGGCGAGCACGCAGGTGGTCATCGGCGTGACGCTGGTCTGCATCGTCGGCCTGCTCGTGCTTCCCCGCCGGCCGCTCCGGACCGAAGCGCTCTTCCTCGGAGCCTCCGTCGCCGTGCAGTCGGCGGTGTTCCTGCTGGTGACCTCCTTCGTCGACCGCCCCCGTCCCGACGTACCGCACCTGGACGTGGCGCCGCCGACGTCGAGCTTCCCCTCCGGACACGTCGGGGCGTCCGTCGCCCTCTACGGGGGCCTCGCCGTCATCGCCGTGCTGCGGATGCGCGGCCCCTGGCGGCACGCCGTGGCGGGAGCACTGTTCCTGATGCCCGCGGCCGTCGCCCTGGCGCGGATGTACCGGGGCATGCACTACGCCAGCGACGTCGTCGGCGGCCTGATCAACGGCACGGCCACCCTGCTGATCATCGGGTTCGCGCTCTTGTACGGGCGCGGATCCACCCCGGCACCGGCCCGCACCGAGCGGCCCGTCCCGGTCCCGGCCACTCGCACCGACGATCCCGTCATCGTGGTGCGCCACCCGCACGGCTGCCCCGAACAGCTCGCGGGCCGGCTGGACGCCGTGCTCCGCGGCCACGGCTACCGCGACGTGCACTGGATCCCGACCTCCGCCGAACGCGCCTGCGGCACCCTGGCCGAGGAACTCACCGCCGTCCGGCCCGCCCTCGTGGTGGTCTGCGGGGGCGACGGCACCCTGCGCGCCTGCGCCGACGTCCTGGCCGGCACCGGGACCCCGCTGGCCCTGGTGCCCTGCGGCACCGGCAACCTCTTCGCCCGCAACCTCGGGCTCCCGATGGACCCGGTCGACGCCCTCGAAGCGTCCCTGGCCGGCGACAGCTTCGGCATCGACGTCGGCCGGGTCCGCGGAGACGGCCTCGCACCGACCCGGTTCACCGTCATGGCCGGCGCCGGGTTCGACGCCGCCATGGTCCGGGACGCCTCCCCGCGGCTCAAGTCGCACATGGGCTGGGCCGCGTACGTCCTGTCGGCAGTGCGGCACCTGAACGATCCCGGTGTGCGGCTGACGGTGCGCATCGACGGCGGCCGCCGCCGGCGGCGCACCGCCCGCATGGTCGTCATCGGAAACGTGGGCACCCTCCAGGGCGGCCTGCCGCTCCTGCCGACGGCCCGGCCGGACAGCGGACGCCTGGAGGTGGTGCTGTTCGACCCGCAGGGCCCGGCCGGATGGTTCACCGCGGCCGGCCACCTCGCCTCGCGCCTCCTGGGCCGCGGCGGACCGGCGCCCACCGGAGCGGAGGCCGTCGGGGAGCCCGGCGGCGGGACGGCGGGGCACCACGAAGCCGGGGGAGCGCTGGAGTACTTCACCGCCACCCGGATCGAGGTCCGCTGCGCCGCGCCCCAGCCGCGCGAACTGGACGGCGACGCCGTGCGCGACGGCCTCCGCCTCACCGCGGAGGTCGAACCGGGCGCCCTCAGGATGTACCTGCCCCGCGCACCCGGGGCTCCCGACACCGCCGAGGAGGCCGGTGCGCGCTCCGACCGGGCCGCGCCCCTTCCGTCGGTTTCCGGCCCGACGCCTTGAGGCGGGGCCGTCCGCGTACGGGTTCCGGGCCCTGTACACCCGGCGGGCCGGGGCGGGCTGGTTCCCCGGGTCAGACGGGTCCGGGACGGATCCGCAGGTTTCGTAGGCTCCACGAGAAGGCAGGAACGCGATGGGCACGGCGCGGCGGGTACCGCAGCAGCACGACGTCAGCGGTGAGGAACTGTCCGCCGACGAGGCGTGGACGGCGCTGCGGCGCTACGGCGGCTGGCACCTCGCACGCGACTCCTTCGTGCGGTTCCGCTACGCGGACGGCTTCAGCCACGCCCGCGCGCTCGCCCTCCAGACGGTCCTGTCCATCGTCCCGCTGGCCATCGCCGCCGTCGGGCTGTCCGGCGTCCTGCACACCGAGGACGCGGGCCGCGTCATCGAGCTCACCATCCGCGGCCTGACCAGCGGGCCCGGCCAGGCCGTCGTGGACGATGCGCTCAGCGAGAGCAGACGTCACGCCGGCGACGGCGGCCAGGCCGCACTGTGGCTGGGCCTGCTGTTCTCACTGGTCAACGTCACCACGAGCCTGTGCCAGGTCGAACGGGGAGCCAACCGGATATACGGCAACGAGCGGGACCGGCCCTTCCTCGGGAAGTACACCCGCGGCCTGGTGATGTCGGCGCTCGCGGGCCTGCCCCTCGGCCTCAGCTTCATCCTCACCGTGATCGGCACCCACCTCACCCACGCACTGGGCGAGGTCTACCGGCTCTCTCCCGCCACGGTGCGGGCCTGGGAGGTGCTGCGCTGGCCCGTCGGCATCCTGCTCGCCGTCCTCGCCACCAGCGCGATCTTCCGCCTCTCCCCGCGCCGCCGTCAGCCCGGCTACACCTGGCTGGCCTTCGGGGCCGTGGTCTACCTGGTGCTGTGGATCCTGGCGACCTGGGGCCTGAGCTTCTACATCAGCGAAAGCAGCTCGTTCACCAGTGTCTACGGGCCCCTCAGCGCGATCGTGTCGCTGCTGCTCTGGTCCTACCTCACCTCGATGGCGCTCTTCCTCGGACTCTCCTTCGCAGCCCAGCTGGAAGCGGTACGGGCGGGCGTGCACGAGCCGGTCACGGCCGACCCCGGCGTCTGAAGCCCCCACCGGCCCCCTCCTTCGTCCCTCGACCCCTCATCGGCGGCCGGAGTCCGCCACCGGCCCACGAAAGGAACCCGGCACCATGGCACGGCGCACAGAAGGTCCCCGACGACGCCCCTTGCGGAGCCTGCTGAAGCGGCACGCCGGGCCGGACGCCACCTTCGGCGCGAGACTCCTGCTCGCCGCGGCCGCGACCGCCCTGGCCTCCGTGCCCTTCGCGCTCGCCCTGGTCCTGGTGGAGTCCCAATGGCCTCCGCTGCACCGGCTGGACCGGGCGACCGCCGAGCACCTGCACGCCTCCGCCCTCGCCCACCCCGAGGCGGTGCGCTTCCTGCGCATCCTCTCGGAGGCGGTGTGGGATCCGGTGACCATGCGCCTGCTGGTGGCCGTGCTCGTGGCGTGGCTCGTGAGCCGGCGGGCCTGGCGGCTCGCGGCCTGGGCCGGGGTCACGGCGGTCGCGGGCGGCCTGATCGGGCTTCTGGCCAAGACCGCCGTGGAGCGTGCCCGCCCGCACCTGCCGGATCCCGTGGCCCACGCGCCCGGCTTCTCCTTCCCTTCCGGGCACGCGATGACGGCGACGACCTCCTGCGCCGTCCTGCTGCTCGTCCTGCTGCCCATGGTGCCGCCCAAGTGGCGCCCGCTGCCCTGGGTGCTCGCGCTGATCACCGTGGTGGGCGTCGGCTACACGCGCGTGGCCCTGGGGGTCCACTGGGTCAGCGACGTCGTCGGCGGCTGGCTCCTGGGGCTCGCCGTGGTCACCGCGACGACACTGGTCTTCGAAGCCTGGCGGGCCGACACCGGACGCCGTCCCACGACGGTCACCGAGGGCCTGGAACCGGAACTCACGGACCCCGAACCCGAAGCGTCCCCGGCAGGAACGGAAGGCCCCACCGGCTCCGCCGCCGCGTGAGCGGGGTTCCTGCGCCGCGACCCGGGTCAGCCGAGGCGGGATGCGAGGGGGGATGCGAGCGGGGATGCGAGGGGGGATGCGAGCGGGGATGCGAGGGGGGATCCGAGCCGGGATCCGAGCCGGGACCTCATCTCGACGACGGCCCGGCGTACGTCCTCGGGCGGCTCCGTGTCGTCGAGCAGCCCGAGGAGCACCATCAACGCCCGTGCCTCGTCCGCGCTGATCAGCTTCAGGCGCGGCTCGGTCACCCCGTCGAGCAGCACGTCCAGGAGTTCCAGGGTCTCGTCCATGCCCGAAACAACGCCGCACGGGGCCCGGACGTCACCCTGGGCCTCGCACCGCGGCCCCGTCCGGCCGCATCTCCGCATGGAATTCCTGCGGGTGAGCAGAAGCGAGGCAACGAGCCGCCCACCCCTTGGAAGGCATGGACGATGGCAGACGACACACGGACGGGGAACGTCTCCCTGGACGGCATTTCCGATGGCGAGCAGATCATCGCCGCACTGGACAGACTTCCCGCACCCATGGTCGTGGCGCTGAAACAGTTGATGGTCTCGCTCGGTTTCCCGGCGTCGGGCACCGTCAACGAGATGCCTCCCGGGGTTGCCCCGGCGCTGACCGCGGTCGCGGACGCGTACTGCGGGAGCACCGCGGGAGGGCAGGGGACGGGTCCGCTCCCTGGGGGGACTCCGACCTTCCCGAGTACGCCGCCGCTCCCTCCACCGCCGCCCGGTGTGATCACCGGCTAGACGCGGCGGCCCCGTTACCGGGAACAGCCCACGGCAGCGGGGTTCGAGGGATCGCAGTTGCCGGGGTTGTTGTCCGCGATCGTGGTGTGGTTGAGGGTGACGTTCCCGCCGTTGTTGTGGAGACCGGCGGGGGCGTGGGCCGAGGTGTTGCGGGTGACGCGGGAGTCGTTGAGCGTCGCGTCGCCCTGGTTGTGAAGGCCGCCGCCGGTTCCTTGAGTGACGGCGTTCCCGTCGATGTCGGTGTTGCGGGTGCTGAGCGTTCCGAAGTTGTAGATGCCGCCACCGGAGAAGCTCGCGGTGTTGCCGCGGATGCTGGTCTGGACGTTGGTGGTGAGCGTGCCGAAGTTGGCGATGCCCCCGCCCGTTCTGGCGTCGTTGCCGCGGATCTGGCTGTCGGTGATGGTCGCGGAGAAGGTGTTGGTGTGGATGGCCCCGCCCAGGCCCTGTGCCTCGTTGCCGGTGAGGACGCTCGTTGCCAGCGCGAAGGGTGAAGAGATGCTGCTGTGCGAGATCGCTCCGCCGTTGCCACCGGTGTCGGGGCCGGTGGAGTTGTTGGTGAAGACGCTCCGGTCCACGCGCGTGGTGCCGCTGCTCAGGATGGCACCGCCGTTCCCGGCTTCGGCGTTGTTGCCGTTGAAGTAGGAACCCACGACGCGCAGGGTCCCGTTGTTGTTGTTGACGGCGCCGCCTCCGTTGCCGGCGGTGTTGCCGATCAGACGCGTGTTGCTGAGGGAAGCAACGGTGTTGAATCCCAGCTGGATGGCGCCGCCTTGGGTACCTCCTCCGGCCCTGCCGTTGATGAGGACGAGGTCCCGGAGCGTCAGGTTCGCCACGGTGGCAGGGGGGAGGCTGAAGAAGCGGAACTCGTTGTCGGTCCGGTCGTCGCGGGTGATGGTGGCGTCGTGCCCGTTGATGGTGATGGAGCTGGTGATCTGGGGGAGCGCGGCCTGGCCGGGGCCGGCGACCTGCTCAGTGAAGGTGTAGGTGCACTCGCGGGCGAGGTTGAGGGTGTCCGGCGTGGCAGGGGTGCTGTTGGCCGTGTTGATGGCCTGGACGAGGGCGGCGGGGGAGCAGGCGACGTTGATGCCGGCGGCGTGAGCGGGGGCGGCGGCCAGGCCGGCGAGGGTGAGGGCGCATGCGGGCGCGGCGAGCAAGGTAGCGGCCTGGCGGGAGCGGCGCAGTGGCCTCATCGTCTGACTCCTATTCGGGGGCGACGCCGGGGGTGATTCGATCATTGTTTACATCAGATCAACATCCAATCTTTTCGGGACACACCGGCCATATGGTGCAGGTTCCTTCGGTCTGCCCTCCGCCCTCGGCCACCGCCCCAGGGTGGCGCCGAACCGTCTGAACGGCAGCGTCCGCTGACCGGGCATCGGCTGGAGTGTCGGCCGTAACTGGCTGGCAGGTGCATGACCAAAGGGCGAGGTTCGCGGCTACGTTCTTAGGGCTCCGGAGGGGCGGCTGCCCGAACGTGCGGCGACAGGCGGGCGGTGGCGGCGGCGTCTCCACGGCCCCGGCCCCGTCGAGGGGCCGGTCCCCCACATGAAGGAAGACGACCATGTCCCTGAGCACCTGGCTGAAGGCCGGCACCTCCGCCGCCGCGATGGTTCTCGCGGCGGCGACGGCCGCGACCGCGGCACCTGTGACCTCGGCACCCGCGCCCGCACCGGACGCCTCCGCAGCGGTGGTGACGCTCCGTTATGACGACAGCCAGGCCGGCGGCTGGGAAGCGGCCATCACGGCCGGTGTCGCTTCCTGGAACGCGAACGTCGGCAACGTCCGGCTGACGAAGGCCGCTCCCGGGGTCCGGGCCGAGATCGTCATCGTGGCCACCACCGGCTGGCCGCAGGCCACCCTCGGTCCGGTCCGCCCCGGGCGGCAGGTACGCGTCGAACTCGGCGCGCAGGCCGTGAGCGACGGGTACAACAAGACGCGCATCGCGGCCCACGAGCTCGGCCACAGCCTGGGTCTCCCGGACACCAAGCCGGGGCCGTGCTCCCAGCTGATGTCAGGGTCCAGTGCCGGAACGGCCTGCACCAACGCCGTGCCCAACGCGACCGAGCGGTCCCGCGTGCAGAACGCGTACGCGAACGGCCTCGCGGCGGCCGTGCCGAGCGGCAACCGGGTGCTCGTCGACGCCCCCTGACCGGCGTACCCGTGGACGGAGCCACCCCACGGCCGTCCACGGGTGGCCGTCACATTTGCGGAGGCGGTCCTGTCGGAACGGGCGCGACCCCGAAGACCCGACGAACCGAACACGAGGTTACCGGGGGGTAGTCTCGGGGCGAGCCGGAGCGATAGCATCCGGTCCCGTGAAGGGGGAACCATGCCTCGTACGCTGACGGTCTCCGACAGCATCGTCGTCCACGCCCGGCCCTCAGAGGTCTACCGGCGCGTGTCCGATCCCGCACGGATGGGGGAGTGGAGCCCGGAGAACCTCGGTGCCACCGTGCACGACGGCACCGGCGAGCCGAGCGTCGGGATGGTCTTCGACGGCCGCAACAAACGCGGCGCCTTCCGCTGGACCACCCGGTGCACCGTGACGGCCCTCGAACAGGACAGGCTGTTCCGCTTCCGGGTGCATGCCATCGGTGTCACCCGGCCGCGGCTGCGCGGTCCCATCGCCACCTGGGAGTACCGCTTCGAGCCCGTTCCGGAGGGAACCCGGGTGACCGAGACGTGGACCGACGACCGCCGGTCGTGGCCGGACTTCGTGGCGAACGCCTTCGACCGGGTCGCGACGCGCGGCAGCGTCTTCGCCGACTTCCAGCGCAGGAACATCGGCACGACCCTGCGCAACCTCAAGAAGGCCCTGGAAACCGGCTGAATCGCCGACGTCGCTGCCTTACCGGCCGATCAGGCCAGGCCCGCTTCGATGGCCCGCCGGACGGCGGCCGCCCGGTCCGGGATGCCTGCTTTGGCGAAGAGATTGTTGATGTGGGTCTTCACGGTGGCCTCGCTGACGAAGAGCTTCTCGGCGATCCCCCGGTTGGGCAGCCCCTGGCCGATCAGCGCGAGGACCTCGCGTTCCCGGCGCGTGAGGTCCTCGGGCAGCGCGGATCCGGATCCCGGCGCGGGGGCGTTCGTGACCGCGGCCGTGCTCCTGACGGTGGCGAGCAGCCGGTCCTGCACTTCGCGGTCGAGTACGGACTGACCCGCGGCGGCGGCCCGGATGGCGCGGGTGATGTCCTTGCGTCCCGCGTTCTTCGTCAGGTATCCGCGGGCTCCGGCGCCCAGTGCGCCCAGGATCGACTCGTCGTCGGCGAAGGTGGTGAGCACGACCACCGCCACCTGCGGGTACTGCTCGCCCAGCCGGCGGGTCGTCTCGATCCCGTCCATGACGGGCATCCTGAGGTCCATCAGCACGACGTCCACCGGCCCGGCGGCGACGGCCGCCAGCACCTCCGTCCCGTCGGCGGCGGCCGCCACCACGTCGATGTCCTCGGCGAGGCCCAGTACCGCGGCGAGCGGCTCCCGGACGGCGGCCTGGTCGTCGGCCACGACAACCCTCAACCTGCGGGGTTCCTCGATCGGTTCGCTCATCCCGGGATCAACGCCTCCACGTGCCATCCGCCTTGCTCCGGTCCTTCGGTGACCGGGCCGGCGGTGACGGTTCCATTGAGCAGTGCGACGCGTTCGCGCATTCCGATCAGGCCCATCCCGCTTCCCGTCCCCGCGTCGGCCGGGCGGGTGCCGGGGCCGTTGTGGATCCCCAGTGTCACCGATGCGGCAGCGAACCCGAGCTCCACGCGGACGGCGCCCCCCGGCGCGTGCCGGGCGGAGTTGGTCAGGGCCTCCTGGGCGATCCGCAGGAGGTTCTGGGTCACCCGGGCGGGGAGTTCACGTACCGTACCGGTCACGGTGAGGCCGGCGTGGCCGCCCGCGGATCCGACCATCGCGGTCAGGCTCTCCACGAGCGGCAAAGCGTCCTCGCGCAGCGCGTGCACGGTCCACTGGGCCTGCTTCAGGCTTTCCCTGACCAGCGCGTGGGCCTTGGCATTGGCTTCCCGGACCTTCTCCAGGTCGCCGGTGTCGATCAACGCGTCGGCCAGTTCCAGCTGCATGTTGATCCCGGCCAGCGAGTGCGCCAGCACGTCGTGCACGTCCCGGGCGATCCGGCCGCGTTCGCTCAGCACGGCCGTCCGCGCCTCGGCCCGGGCGGCGCGCTCGGCGGACTCGGACGCCGCGAGCGCCGCCCGCACCGCCCGGCGCTGGCTGCGGTTGAGGATGCCGACCAGCACCGGAGTGCCGGTGGCCAGGCCGAGCAGCCACGGCAGCTGCTGCTGCCCCGGCCCGGCACCGAGGAGGATGGCGCCGGTGCAGAGCGCGCTGCAGAGTCCCGCGAGCGCCAGGGCCCACTTGGTCTCCAGCCGGTATCCGGCGTGGCCGGCCAGGAAGAACGCGAAGAGGTAGGCCGTACCGCTGCTGCTGACGCCGATCAGGGCGGCCGCGGCGATGACCCCGCCGGTCAGCCAGGCGCCGGCGAACCGCTGGGTCGTTGCGTTCTCGGGCAGGCCCCGGGCCAGCAGGGCGGCCACGCTGACCACGAAGAGGACGGCGCCGGCCAGCCCCCGGCCGCTGAAGCCCATGGGCCGGATCGTCACGGCTCCGACGACGACGACCGCCAGGGTCAGGGCCCACCGCACCCTCGGGTCCTGTCCCGGAACCGGACGCACCTCCGCCTCCGGGGACGGTGCCGTTCCCGGAGGCGGAGGGGTCTTCGTCGGAGGCATGGGCAGAAGATACTGCACGGTCACACCGTACGGTTGAGCGCGGGCGCGGGGCGGGTCACCAGGTGGCCGCGGCTCCGGATGAAGATCGTCGCCAGCCGCGTGACCACTTCGGTGAGTGCCATCAGGACGAACGCCGCCACCCAGGCCTTGTCGCTGGTGATCTGGTGCGCGGCGCTGAACCGGGCGACGTCGGCGGCGCCGCCGCCGTGCTCGACCCACAGCTGGAAGCCCATCCGCGCCCCCATGCCCACGATCCACAGGACCGCCGCCACTGCACCGGCCTTGATCAGGACGTGCTCCCCGACGGTACGGACCCGGGTGTAGACACCGCCCGCGATGCCGAGCACGGCGCCCACGGCAACCAGGACCGCGATCAGCACCAGGTCGTTGCCGGCGGTGGGGATGGTGTCCAGGTAGGAGTAGGCCACGAAGGCCACGATGCCCAGCGGGATCAGGAAGGTCTTGAGGTCGAGGCGGCCTTCCCGAAGCTGCCGGAAGACGATCAGGAGGAGGGCGATGTCGGTGATCCACTCGGTCGTTGTCATGCCCTCAAGCCTGCTGCGAAACGGCTCCCGACACCTGGACCCAGGGGTGGAGAGCCGGGTGGAGATCCACGGCTCCCCTCACTCCACCCCGTACCCCCCTCGCCGCCGCGCCCCGGGACCCTCCGCGCGAGAACGGTCCCGGGAGCCGGACCTGATCAGGCGCTCTCGGCGGTGAACATCCAGTGGTGCTTCTCGAGTTCACCGGTGAGGGCGATCAGGATGTCCTGGGTCACCGGGTCCGGCTTGTCCGTGGCCGTGATGCGCTCCCGCATCCTGGTGATGACGGTTCCGAGGGCGTCGACGAGGATGCGCACGGCGTCCACGTCCCTGACCCAGCCCTCCGGTACGCCGGTGATCGCGCCGGCCGAGGCCACCGTGGCGGCTCGGCCGTCCGGGGTGATCCCGAGGGCGGAGGCACGCTCGGCGACCACGTCGGAGTGGGTGCGCGCCGCGGTGACGACCTCGTCCAGCTGGAGGTGCACGGAGCGGAAGCGGGGGCCGACCACGTTCCAGTGCACCTGCTTGGCGACGAGCGACAGGTCGACCAGGTCCACCAGGGCTCCCTGCAGCGCCTCACCGACGATCTTGGTGTCGGCTTCCGGGAGGGTGTTCTTTACGACGGACACGGCTGTGTCTCCATTCCTCGGTGTTGCTGGCTTCGAACTCCCTGCCGCCTACCCGGCGATTTGCTTGCAAACCAGGCCATTGGGTCCGTGTGGTCGGGGCTTACGGCCGCTGGACTCAGTGGCGCGGAGGTGGTCCAATGCCCGACCGCGTACAGCCCCCGGGTGCGGAGCGGCCCGATGCGGACACGCCCTCTGCGTCCATGCCCTAGGGGGTGTCTTGTCGATCAGGCCGGGCTCGCGGGGTCTGGCACCGCGCCTCGCCGCGTTGTCGTCACTCGCCGACGCTCCGCGTCGACTCCCTCCTCCGCCTTGCGATGCACGGCACCAGACCCCGCTCCCTGATCCGGCCTGATCGACAAGACACCCCCTAGGCGGCCGGCGCGCGCCGCACGACCAGTACGGCCCGGTCGTCGTCGTGCCGCGTGGCCCCCGCACAGGACATCAAGGCGTCCGCGATCTCCTCGACCGGCGCACCCCGGGACTCCTCCAGCGTCCTGCAGACCAGGGCCGTGCCGTCGTCGAGGCTCAGACGGGGCCCTTCCACGAGTCCGTCGGTGAGCAGGGCGAGGGTCTCGCCCCGGCCCAGGCGGCCCTCCGTCAGCGGGTACCTCGTGCCGTTCTGCACGCCCAGCGGGAGTCCGCCGGGCGTCTCGGGCGCCGATGTCCCGGTGGTCGTGCACAGGACGGGCATGACGTGCCCCGCCCGGGCCGACACCACCCGGCCGAGCGGATCGAGGAGCGCGTAGAGGCAGGTCGCGAAACCGGCCGCCCCCATCTGCAGCATGAGTTCGTTCGTCCGCTCCAGCACGCGGTCGGGCGAGGGGTCCTCCCAGGCGTAGGCGTGCATGGCGGTACGGACCTGCCCCATCAGCGCGGCCGCCTGGATGTTGTGGCCCTGGACGTCGCCGATGATGCAGGCGACCGAGCCGTCCGGCAGGGCTATCACGTCGTACCAGTCACCCCCCACCTCCAGACCCTCGTTGGCCGGCAGGTAGCGGGCGGCGATCTCGAAACCCTCGATGGCGGGCAGCTCGGCGGGGAGCATGTCCCGCTGGAGCGCTCCGGCCAGCTCCAGACGGGCCGTGCTCAGCCGGATCCGCTCCCAGGCCTGGCCCGCCAGCTCGGCGATCACCCCGAGGAGGGTGCCCTCCTGTTCCGTGACCCGGTGGGGGGCGTCGTAGGTGATGACCCACCCTCCCAGGGGCCTGCCGCGTTCGGCGGCGAACGGCACCATCAGGAAGGACTGTGCGGTCGTCGCGTCCAGCAGGCCGTGGGCCTTCGGCCAGGCGGCGCGGTAGGCCTCCCTGGAGCCGATCACCTCGGTGCGGCCGGTACGGATGGCATGGGCCAGGGGCTTGGGGGAGTCCAGGCTCATGCCGTGCAAGGAACGCGCCATGGCCGGGTCGATGCCCTCGCCGAACGTCACCCGGAGCCGCTCGTTCTCGACGAAGGCGAGCAGGGTGCCGGTTCCGGCGAAGGCGGGCGCCACCTTGTGCAGGATGGCGTCGGTGAGCTCCTCCTCCGTTTCGGCCCCTACGAACGCAGCCGCGAGTTCGCGTACCAGCCGGCTCTGCCGGGTGTGCTCCCGGGCCACGGCCCGCTCGTGCGCGGCGGCGTCCGTGCGGTCGGCGGTGGACCCGACGATCCGGCGCGTCCCGCCGAAGCCGATGCGCATGATGCGCGAGACCGAGTGCAGCGCGCGGTAGCCGCCTTCCCCGTCGGGATAGCGGAAGCAGATGCTGACCACCTCGCGCTCGCCCCGGCGCAGCGCCCAGAAGGCGTCTTCGACGTGGGCCGTGTCATCGGGGTGCAGCTGGTCCAGTACGTCCTGCAGGGGGAGCTCCCCGGCACCGCGGTGCCCGTTGTGCTCCAGCGAGTTCTCGACCCACCAGAACCGGTCGTGCTCCTCGTCGTAGGCCCAGACGGACTCACCCCGGAGCGCGGCCATCGCGTGCAGCATCGCCCAGCTGTCGGAGTCGGCGCAGGAGGACGGCTCCAGCTCGACCAGGGCCGCCGGACGCCCGTCGGGGCCGTCGACGGGCCGGGCGGACACCAGGCACAGCACGTCCTCGCCCCCGGTCCGCAGCAGCAGCGGGCTCCGGGTCGCCGGAGGACCGGCCACCGCCGTCCCCGTACCCGTACCCGTCCCCGTACCCGGCTGGTCCGCCGGACGCGACAGGGCGACGCCGAGCAGGAGCCGGGAGACCGACCCGGCATGGCCGGAGGGGGCGAGTGCGGCAAGGGGGAGTCCGACCAGCTCGGCAGGGTCCCTGCCGAGCAGGGCGGCTGCCCGCGGATCGGCGTCGAGGATCGGCCCGGCTTCCCCGGAGCCGCTGTCGAGGGCCACCAGGATGCGGCCGGGGCCGTCGGCAGCGGGCCGCGCGAGGGTGGGAGGAGCAGGTACTGCGGGCCGCAGGTTCATCTCGGGCGGTCCCCTCCAGGTAGATGGCACGACTTTCCAGCCAAGCGGAGGGGCCGGGATGCGGCTACGGGCCGGAGGTCGGTTCCGAGGGGACCGAAGGGTCGGTGCACCACGGTCGACAGCCCCGTGTACATCGCTACGAAACGGGCATGGGGCCCGCCGGAGCGCGCCGGAGCGCGCCGGGCTCCTACCCGGCCGACACGGGCCGCGACCGGCTGAGCGCGGGATCGCTGTGGCCGGCGGGGTCGGCCGAGACCACGATCACCTCGTCCTCGGAGCTCCAACGGTGGCGTGCGGCCTTGTGCGGGTTCAGCCGGAGGCCGTGATCCGGGGACATGGCGCGCCGCTCGTGCATCCGGTACCCGATGGCGCACTCCCCCCGTGCCCGGGCCGCGGCGACGACGGTGGCGAAGCTCGCCTCGCTGCCCGGGCGCACGTAGGTGCCCGCCGGGCAAAGCCGCACCGTGCTGCCGTCCGCGGAGAACAACTCGCCGAACACGGGCGCGAGGTGCCGGTTCTGGGTGATCTGCGCCATGAGGAGTCCCGACAGGTAGCCGCTGACGATGACGTCGGAGCCGGGATCGACCGGCGCCAAGGGCCGGTTGCGGTCATCGGTGAGTTCGGTGACCACGCGCAGCTTCCGGGCGGTGCTGTCTTCCAGGAGGCGTAATCCCAGCAGCGTGACGAGCGTCCAGTCGTCGGGGCGGTCGGGGCCCTCACCCGGCTCGGGGCCGAGGACCACCAGTCCGTCGTACCCGGAGAGGTCGAGGTCCAGCAGGGTCTCGGGGTGGGACAGGGGAGCGGACCGGAAGTGCACGGCGAGCGGCGGCGGATCCGGCACCTCGCGCTGCGGATCGCGGCGCGGATCCGGCACCTCGCCCTCCGGGTCGCGGCGCGGCTCCGGCACCTGCTCGCGCCGCGGCTCCCGGTTCTGCTCGTCTCCCGGTCCGGGCACCGTGAGGTCCGTGATCACGTCGAGTACGGACCCGGGCCTGGCCATCCGGCGCAGCTGTCCGACCACGAGGGGTGCACGGCGGTTCCACCCGAGCAGGAGCAGCCGCGAGGCCTTCTCCGGCGCGGGCGCGGCCGTACTGACCGCCGAGGGATCGACGAGGTGCTCGCAGTCCCCCGGCCGCGCAGAGTCCTCGTCGCGGGAGAGGACGATCAGGTGGCTGCCCGGTTCGACGGGGGTCTCGGCCGGCGGGTTCAGCACCGTACGGGCGTCCGCGGTGAGCAGTCCGATGACGCAGGACTCCGGGTAGCCCAGCAGCGCCGTGCCGAAGGAGCCGCCGTGGAAGGGGGCCGCATCGACGACGTGGAACTCGGATCCGGCGAAGTCGAGCAGGTCCCGCAGGACCAGGGACAGACCGGGGCGGCCCACGCACTGGGCGATCAGCCGGGCCGTGACGGTGTCGGTCCTCAGGACCGTTCCGCGCGGGCCGGCGGCGAGCCGCGCCGGTGCGTGGTACCTGTCTTCGCGTACGGCCGCCAGCACCGGCGGCCCCTCCGCGGCGGGGCCGAGGACCGCTCGCAGCGCCAGCAGGATCCGCAGCACCTCCGCGTCGGCCCCCGGTTCGTCCGAGGACAGCACCAGGACGGTGCTCGCCGTCTGCGGGCGGACCAGGGTGAGCACACCGGGGTCGCTCGCCGGCCCGCTCCGGCAGATCACGCGGGGTCGTCGTCCGCGGCCCGGGCCCATGCGCGCGGCGAGCGCCCGCTCCATCTCGGCCTTGTCCCGGTCGGCGAGCAGCACGATCGCCCTCGGACGGCCCTGAGACTGCGCCGCGGCCAGCTCGCTCACCACGGTGCCCGCCTGGTCCGACCAGCCGAGCACCACGATGTGGCCCTCCTCCAGGACGGTCGACCGCCCCCGGCTCAGCTCGGCCATCCGGTCGGCCAGCCCCGTGGTGATCACCCCGACCAGCGTCGAGACGCACAGCAGGGCCACCAGCCCGAGCAGGGCCGCGAGCATCATGCGCAGCGGTGTTCCGGTCACGGCGCCCAGGCGCAGCGTCTCGGCGCTGGTCCGCCATGCGGCGGTCAACCGGCCCGACAGCGAGCGCGGGGACCCGGGGTCCGTCCACACGAGCAGGGTGCTCACGGGGACGACCACGGCCAGGCAGGTGATCACCAGCCAGCCCATCAGGGTTCCGGTGCTGCGGGCCAGCGTCCGGTCGAACCGGTAGCCGGCCCGGTCCCGCAACGAGGCCCGCGGCCGCACTTCAGGTCGTCCCACGCCCATCCGGCGCCCCCGCTTCCGGCCCCGACCGCATCCCCCTGCACGGTCTCCACTTCCCTGAACAGTGCGGCGTGCGGGGCCGGACGATGCACGGTTCCGGATCCAATCCACCCTTTCGGGCGGCTCGTACGCCGTCCGGCGCGCGGGGGCGTGCGGACTAGGGAGCGTCCAACTGGGCCTGGCTGTGCGCGTAGAGAACGCGCTCGCACACGAGGCCCAGGCAGGGTGCGGACTTGCCGTCTTCGAGGGCATCGGCATTCACCGCCGGACCGTAGTGCTCGGAGACCGACCACAGGCGCTGCGCGCCGCGCTCGTAGTAGAGGTCCTCGGCGCCGGTGGCGGTCTTGATCGCGCTGCCGTTGGAGACCAGTACGCCGTTGCTCCACTTGTAACGCCACAGGTTTCCGGGGTCGTTGTGGCCGGCGCTCTGGTTCACGTACAGGCTGCCGCCGATCGCCAGGGCGCCCTGGGCGCCGCCGCCCGCCATCGGCAGGTAGTTGGCCCAGCCCTGCGCCGGTACCTCACCGGAGCGCTTCTCCAGGTCCTTGACGGGAAACGAGGCGATGCGCCCGGGCGAAGGGTAGCCGCTCTCCGGACGGCAGTACTCGCCCATGATCAGCCGGTCCGGGGTCGTGCTGCGGTCGAGCGACACGTAGGACGCCTTCGGAGCGCCGGTGCTGACGCACTTGAACGAACCCGCGGGATTGGACTGGTCGGCCTTGAACTTCCAGGCCGCCACCTGCGGCATCACGTAGCGGTAACCGAAGCTGTACCAGACGTTGTTCTGGCGGCCGATCTTCGTCTTGTCCTGGACGTTGGACGTGGTCTTCACGCCGTCGGTGTCCGCACCCATCGCGTCACCGGACTTGCCGTCCCCGTTGGGATCCAGGTCCATGATCTTCTCCATGTCGAAGATCCGGATGCCGTTGCGGGTGTCGGCGACGTAGAGGTAGTGGCCGTACCAGACCATGCCGCCGGCGTGCAGGCCGTTCTGCATGTCCTCGTTCGGGTCCGGCTTCGTCGAGCCTTCGGCGGAATGCACCCCGTCGAAGGAGATGTGGTGGGCGCCGTTCTCGTACGCCCAGCCCAGCAGTACGTGGCGGTACTTCACCGTGCCGTCGGCGCGGCGCTGCACGAAGGAGATGCGCACGCCCTTCTGGTTGCAGGCGTCGTTCGCCTCCAGCTCGTCGGGGTTGCAGTCGCCGACGTCGTTCCCGTTGCTGTCGCGGCCCGGGTCCCAGTTGTCGTAGGACGCGTAGAGCTGGATGTTCGTGTCGTTGCCGACGCCGTACTGCTCGCTGTCCGCGGCGTCGGAGACGCCGGTCATGGCCTGCGGGATCCACTCGCGGGAGGTCGAGTCGTCGTTCTCCAGGCACCACTTGAGAGCCGGCTTGGGTGCGGTGCCGAACGGATCGCGAGTGCACGAAGCGGTGTTGACGGTGCGGTTGGCCTCGGCGAGGAGCTTCGAGACGCCGGACGTGGGCAGTATGCCGTCGAGGCGTCCGACGCGGTCGGCGGTCGTCCCGTTCATGGCGCCGGGCTGCAGGGTGAAGTCCGCGGGATCGGCCTTGCCGCCCGGGCTCGTCCATCCCAGTGTCCCAACGGGCGCCGCACCGAGGTCCGTTGTCTGTGGATCCTGCTGCCACGATTCGGGCAGCGGGGGAGGGGTCTCCTCCGCGTGGACCGGGGCGGAGAGCCCGGTCAGGGCCAGCGCGACCGCGGTGGTGGCCGTCAGCCACCCCCGGCGTATTCGGGTGGGGAACGTGCGCCGGGACATGCGTGGGGACATGCGTATTGCCTCCGTTGTGGCTGCTGCGACAGCTGATGCGAACGAAGACTTTCAGGCCACCCGGAAGGAAGACAAGCGTGATCCGTGTGCCAACCACGTACACGGGCACCGGACATGCCCCGGCGCAGGGCATCAGAGGGCGCCCCGGTCCCCGTACCCGAGGACCGGGGCCGCCGGCCGTCCGCGCCGGGTCGGGCGGGTCAGACGGGTCGGGCGGGTCGTGTCGCGAAGCAGAAGAAGTGCTCCTCCGGCCCGGCGAGGGGGTCCGCGGGTACGAAGGACGACGTGCGGTGATGGAGCACTTCGAGGCCGGCCGCTGCCAGCTGCCGCAGGTGCTGCTCCGCGGACAGGCTGCTGACGGTCACCGGATGGCCCATCCACTCGATGTCCAGCCCCCGGATGTCTCCCGGGACCGTGGCCAGCACGAGGTACCCGCCCGGGGCGATCCAGGACGCCATCCGGTCGAGGGCGGCCGCGATGTCGGACTGGTCCATGACCAGGAGCGGGAAGAAGGAGCACACGGCGTCGAAGCCGGCCGCCGGCGGCACGTAGGTGCGCACGTCGGCCTGCTCGAAACGTGCCCCCGGAACCAGGGCGCGGGCCGTCTCGACCATGGCCGCCGAAACGTCGATCCCGGTCACCGCGTGCCCGGCACGCACGAGCACCTCCGCGGTGGGCCTGCCGGTGCCGCTGCCCACGTCCAGCACCCGGGCGCCGGCGGGCAGCCGCTCCACGAGCCAGTCCAGGGCCTCCACTTGCTCGGGCACCGAGCCGAACAGCTCCTCGTACCGCCCACCCAGCGCGTCGAACACCTCGGCCGCGCTCTTGCGTCGGGTCATGTCCCCTCCTCGTGTCGGCTGTTGCCACGCTACAGGCCGCTGTGACCCGGCACCCGGGCTCTTCCGCACGGGGCCCGCCGACCGGTCACGGCGATCAGGCGGCGTACACCCGGAACTCGGCGACCTGGCCGGCGGGCCAGCCCGAATTGGAGGTGAAGACCAGCCGCAGGTGGCGGGCGGAGGTGCCGGCGGGCAGGGCCAGGGTGACGGTGTTCCCGGTGGACGGGTCGAACGTACGGGCCGAGGCGCCGAGCAATTGACCGAAAGCGGCGCCGTCGGTGCTGCCCTGGACGGCGACCGTCTGCGTACGGGTCGCCCACGCGGTGGCCGGAGGGAGGGTGAGGACGATGCGGCGGACGCCGACGGAGGCGCCCAGGTCCACCTGGAGCCATTGGGGGAAGGCGTTGTTGGCGCTTTCCCAGTACGTCTTCGCCTGGCCGTCCACGGCGTTGCCCGATCCGTAGACCTGGGTGTGGCTGCTCTCGGAGGTCGGCCGGTTCAGGGCCAGGTCGGCGGTGGGGGAGCCGTCGGCCGCGGTGGTCGCGGTCACCTGCCCGGACGGCTGGGAGATGGAGCCCGCCGCGTCGAGGGCCTGCGCGTCGAAGGTGTAGGACGTCGAGGCGGTGAGCCCGGTCACCGTGAACGTGGTGGAGGACCCGGGGGCCGTGCCGATCGGGGTGGCGCCGGCGCCGGTGATCCGGCGGATCCGGTAGCCCGTCACGCCGACGTTGTCGGCGGAGGCCGTCCAGGCCAGGGTCACGGTGGTATCGGTCACGGCGCTCGCGCGCAGGCTGCCGGGGGCCGTCGGGGGGACCGTGTCCCCGCCGACGACCGGCGGGGTCGGGCGGACGGGGGTGAGGGGGATCTGCCCCTTCAGCATCCGGGCGCCGTCGCCCGTCAGCCGCAGGTAGTAGTCGGAGGAGCAGGCGGTCCCGTCCTCGTCGAGGGCGGCGAGGCCCGATCCCGTCGGCACCCACAGCTGGGACTCGGCGGTCTTGGCGATCTGGTTGCCCTCGTTGTACTCGTCGAACATGGAGATGTACGCACTGGGGACCCCGGCCCGCCCCATGTTGTAGAACTGCCGCCACATGAAGTCGCCGTGGGCACGCTGGCGTTCGGTCACCCCGCCGGGCAGGACGCACGGCTGGTAGTCGATTCCGTGGGCGCTGCATTCGGCGAGGTCGGGCACGGTCGCGACGGTGTAGAAGTTGTCGGCGTCCCCGGCGTTGCCGATCCGGCCGACCATCCACGGCGAGAGCATGTCGAAGGCGTGGTAGACCCCGGAGAAGCCGGGACGGGAGTCCCGGTCTCCCGTCCGCCACCAGGTCGGTACTCCGCCGATCACGTAACAGCCCTGCTGCTTGAACCAGCCGAGGACCTCCAGGCAGACCTCCGGGGTGAAGGGACGCTGGTTGTCGTTGAACCCGAAGCCCCAGAGGCACACCACGGGCTTGCCGTTCTGCCGGGCGTACGCGGACGAGCCGGTGTGGGCCCGCATCTTGTTCACCCAGTCGGCCTTGATGTCCGTCTGCATGGACGTCCAGTCGGAAACGTCGTACATCACGTAGAACTTGACGCCCTGGGACTCGGCCGCGCTGCGCACCTTCGCCGCCATCGCGTCGCGGGTCGGCCCCTCGCCGCCGGTGGGGTTGAAGCGCTGGAGCGCGGCGGTGTCGATGCCGTACTCCTTCATCCAGCGGAAGTGCACGTCGACGGTCGACTGGTCGTAGGAGGAGAACAGCGAAGCGGGCTGCCCGTTGCCCAGGTTCCCGAAGGCGGTGCGGTACGTGGCCGGGTAGTCGCGGACGTCGGGCCACGCCACGACGGCCCTGTTCGACGGGGACGGTGTCTGGCCCCAGTTCTGGGCCCAGTGCCACCAGCCGTTGATCGGGGCGCCGTCGCCGGCGCATGCGAACCAGCCCTGGTACCCCACGGTCACCTTGCCGACGACGTCACCGGGCGCGCTCGCCGCGCGCGCCCCGTCGGCGGGCGCGGTCCCGGCGGCTGCGGCGACTCCGGAGAATCCGGCAACTCCGGTGGCTCCGGCGGCTGTAGCGGCCTGCAGGACCGTACGACGCGTGACACCCATCTGGATCTCCTCCGACTGTTCGTCCCCCTTGACGCGGGAGAGCGTAGGGAGCCGCACATGGAGATGCAATAGAGAGGCATTCATTTGCAAAAACCAAGAAGAACCACGCAACAAAATGCACAGAGGGTCGGGCCCTCCTCCGCCTACGGGCGGAAGCCGTCGATCGCGAGGTCCAGGAGGCGGCCGACCTGGGCGGCGCCCGCCGGGCTGTCCGGCGTACGCCACAGGCAGCTGAGCAGCATGATGACGTCCACGGGGTCGATGCCGGGGCGCACCTCGCTGGCCTGCTCGGCGGCGTCGAGGAGGCGCTGGACGGCGGCGGTGACGGGGGGCCAGGAGGCGCTGACGACTTCCTGGGCGGCGGCGGAGTGCAGGGCTTCGCCGAGCCCGTGCTTGATGCGCACGTAGCCGGTGAGGGTGATGAACCAGCTGCGCAGGGCCTCCAGTGGGGGGTGGCCCGCCAGGGCGTCGGTCGCGGCGTCCGTGAGGCGGTCGATGCCCTGCCGGTGGACCTCGAGGATCAGGGCTTCGCGGGTCGGGAAGTGGCGGTAGAGCGTCCCCGGACCGACGCCCGCGCGCTTGGCGATCGAGTTGAGCGAGGCGTCCGGAGTCTCGGTGCGAAGAGGCAATTGGAGAGCTCTCCGGATCCCTTCCCTCCCACCCTAGGAGCCCCCGTGCGGTACATTCTCCCGCGCCCGGGTCTCCCTGGCCTGGCTGCGCCGCAACCCCGTCGTGGCCGCGCCGCTGGTCGGCGCCCGCACCATCGAGCAGATCGACGCCGCCGTGGCCTCCCTCGACCTCGACCTCACCGACGAGGAAGCCCGCCGCCTCGAAGCCCCGTACACCCCGCGCCACGACTTCCAGGGCGTATCCGACCCCGCCGAACTGGAACGCATCAAGGCCGCCATCCCCGGCTACGCCAACGTCTGACCACCGCGACCGGCCGGCGGGCGGGTGTCCGGCGACGCCCCGCGGGCTCACGGTCCCGCAGGGCCACGGTCCCGCAGTGCCGCCGTTCGCGGCGGAGCGGGAGTAGCGTTCTCGCCATGGACCTTCGCACCAAAGTTGAGCGCGCTCAACGACTCGCACAGCTGCACGCCGAGCACACGCCGCTCGTGCTGCCCACCGTCTGGGACGTCTGGTCGGCGAGGACGGCGGCCGACGCCGGATTCGCCGCGCTGACGATCGGCAGCCATCCGCTCGCCAATTCCCGGGGAGCCGAGGACCAGGAGGGGCAGACCTTCGAGGAGGTGCTCGCCGCGGTCAGGCCCATCATCGCGGCCGTCGACATCCCCGTGTCCGTGGACCTGGAGGCAGGGTACGGACAGGAGCCCGCGGATCTCATCGCCGGACTCGTCGAGGTCGGCGGCGTCGGACTCAACATCGAGGACACCGTCCACTCGGACGGCGGACGCCTGCGCACCACCCAGGAACACGCCCGCTACGTCACCGGCCTGCGGGCGGCTGCCGACGACGCCGGGATCCCGGTCTGGATCAACGGGCGCACCGATCTCTTCGCGCGGGCGGCGGACGCCGCGGGCGTCCTCGACGAGGCGATCGAGCGGCTGCGGGCCCTGGAGCAGGCCGGCGCCGACAGCGTCTATCCGGTGCGCATTCAGGACGACGACAAGCTGCTCGAAGCGGTGACCGGCGCCGTCGCCATTCCGGTGAACTCGACGGCCCACCCCGTCAAGCACGACCTCGAGCGCTTTCGCCGCCTGGGCGTCAGGCGGATCACCTACGGCCCGCTGCTGCAGCTCGCGATGACGGATGCGATGAAGGACATGCTCGGGCCGTGGGCCCCCTGAGCATCCTGGTGCGGCCGCCCCGGGCACCGCACCGAATCCTCGCCACGGCCGCGTGCCAGGGCCTGAATCCCGGGTAGGCGCACTGGGCAGGGCCGCAGGGGGTCTGGCACCCAGGCGGAGAAGACGAGCCCCACCGACATGCTGGAGACCTACCGATGACCACCCAACAGCCGCCCTACGTCCCGCATTCCGGCCACGACGCCGGCCCGCAAGGGTCATCGGTCGCCTTGACCGCGCACGTGAAGGCGGGCCCCGGAGGGGCGATGACGGACGAGGTGGGTGTCATCACCGGCGACGTCACCCTGACCACCGCCCCCGGCCCGGACGACACCGTCCGGTTCCGCATCCAGTACACCGGGGCGGACGAGTGGTACACCCTCACCGGCAGCCCCGTCCCCCTCCCGCCGGACGGCCTGGCCGCGTTGCACGAACGCACCGCCCAGGCCGTCCGGGCGGGCGGCGGGGCCGAGGTGCCCCGCAGCTAGTGCTGTGACCCGATGAACCTTTCCGGTCACCGCACTAGCGGTGGGACCGGCTGAACAGGTGTGCCTGCCGCACCCCGGCCCTGCGGAGTTCTTCCTTCACGATCCGCAGGGCCGTGCGGGCCATGTGCGGGTAGATCCCGTCCTTGCAGTCCATCCAGAGGCGGGGCACCGTGGCGTCGACGGCGACGAAGTTGGGGCTGTAGGGAGGGCAGAACTCGTCCCAGAGTTCCTCGGCCTCCTCCGGAGAGAGCTCGCGGCCGTCCTCGAACACGCGCACCAGCCGGGATTCCGCGGCGGTGAGTGCGGTCACCGCGGCGGCCGGCTCGTCCGACTCGACGGCGATCTCCCAGTTCTGGACCAGCGGATCGCCGTCGCCCGTAAGGATCCCGAACGCACCGGGATCGACCGTGATTCCGCCCGGCTCGCTCTCCGTGACCACGGCCCGCCGCATCCACTGCGCGGCCTCGTCGCCGTACAGACAGGCCTCCGTGACGCGCCAGAGCATCTGCGGGCCCGCACCGCGAACCGCCTCTTCGAACTGTTCCCGGGCGTGCTCCCACTGTCCTGACTCGCGGGCCAGACACCCCCGCCTGAACGCGGCCTCGGAAGGGTGGTCTGCGGACGGCGGAAGGGCTTCGGTATCCATGGCTCTTCTCTATCAGCGGGTACCGGCATGCCGTCACCGGTTTCCGGGAAGCCCCACGCCGTGGTGCGCGGACGTCAGCCCTGGCAGAGGCCGCGGGTGTGGTCGTACGTTGCGGTGGCCCGGGAGTAGCGCCACTGCGGGTCCAGCAGCTCGCTCTTCAGCTGTGCGGCCGCGGCCGGGCTCTCGATGACGTAGCCGAAGTCCTGCAGCCAGGAGGGGTAGAGGTTCTTGGAGCCGATGTAGAAGGCCGCGCCGTCCACCGAGACGAGCTTGTGGTGCTGGGCGTACGGCTTGCCGTCGGCCCAGGCCGGCAGGTCGGAGGCCCGGAACGTGGCCAGCTGGAGGTTCTCGCACAGGGCCGTCCGGGCCCGGGCGCCGTCTCCGGTCAAGGCCGTGACCCGGCCGCGCAGGGCGTCGCTCACCTCGGACAGCGACTTGATCTGTGAGTAGCCGCCGCTGCCGATCGTGCCGCGGTTCGCCGGATCGCTCACCACGATGCGGACCTTCACACCGGAGACGAGCTTCGCGGCGAGGGCGTCGTAGAGGCGGACGTCGTAGCGGGGCAGCGGCGGGCAGGTGGCGTGCACGTCCTGCTGGGAGATCTCGATGTGCGAGCTCGCGCTGGAGACGAGGGCGCGCAGCGCGCTCTCCTCCGGGTTGACCGTGTCGTAGTCCCGGTCGGCGTTGGTGTAGTCGTGCAGACCGATCCCGCACTTGGTGTCGCCGGCCGTCGGCAGCACCGGGCGGAAGGAGGAGGCGGGGTCGTTCTGGCGGATGCCCACACCGAGTCCGCCGACGGCGAGCGCGGGTACGTCGCCCACGCCCTGCGGCGAGGCGGGCCGGGGCAGGGCGGGCATGCAGTCCGCGCCGGGCGAGGCGGCGAACCACACCGCGCTCCAACTGGTCTTGTTCCGGCAGGTCCAGTCCCAGAGGGAGTCGAGGTAGCGGCCGGCCGAGCCCGCCGCGGGCCCGGAGAGCGCGAGGTCGACGTCGTTCACCGGGTGGGTGGTGTCCAGGTAGTCGTCCTTCCAGCTGTTGATGCCGCCCGTGATGACCGAACTGCTGTCCACCACGACGAGCTTGGAGTGGTTCCAGGAGAAGGCGGTCTTCGAGGTGGTCATCGAGGCCACGTTGAGCGTGATGCCGGCCGCGGCGGCCGGGCCGAGCTTCGTGAGCAGCTCGTCCCGGTAGGACGACGGGATCACCGTGGAGTGGTAGAGGGGCGCGGCGCCCACCAGGATGCGCACCGTCAGCCGGTTGCCCTTCCCCACCGATTCCCTGAGGCCGGCGACGATCGCGTCCTGGAAACCCCCGTTGGGGAAGGGGGCCAGTGTCGATATGTCCACCGTCTGGCGGGCATCGGCTATGTCCTGGCGGGTCTTCTCCAGAAGACGGCGCGATCCGGGCCGGTCGGCGCACGTGGCGTCGCCCCAGCAGCCGGGCGTCTGGAGCAGCCAGTCGCCGCTCCCCGGCGCGGACGAGCCGAGGCGGTTGCCGGAGGTGCGCTCCCACACCGAGCCCTCCAGGCCCGGCGAGACCTGGCGCAAGGTCTGCTCGACGGAGTCCAGGTGGGGCGTGGGCGCGTCGGCGGCGGACGCGGGGGCGGCGGCGCCGAAGAGGGAGAGGGCAAATGTGAGGGCGGACGTCGAGACGAGGGAGGTCGTCCGGGCGGTGCGTGCCAATGTGGTTCCTTGAGCGAGGGGTGGGCGGCGCGGGCCGGAGCATGGCCGGCCGTGGCCGCGAGCATGATCAACTCGCGCAAGTTACCAGTTGGTAGACAACTGCTCCGCGACCTCGGTCGAGTTCCGGCCACCCGCCCGCGGGCACCCTGCGGCGCGCCCCGTTCGTCAGCCGGTGCCGATCACGAGGTCGGCGCGGTGGCGGCCGCGCGCGACGAGGAGGGCGTTGGGTTCGTCCGAGCGGGCGACCCAGGCGCGGGCCGACTCAGGGTCCTTGCCGTGGCGGACGTGCCGGTCGACGAGGCGCCGCACGCGCAGGCCGTCGTCGGGCGCCACGTACCAGGCCTGGTCCAGGAGCGACCTGACGGGCGCCCATTGCGGCGCGTCGTGGAGCAGGTAGTTCCCCTCGGTGATCACCAGGGGCACGCCCGGGCCGACGGCGATGCTGCCCGCGATGGGCTCCTCGAGCGAGCGGTCGAAGGCCGGTGCGTAGACGGTGCGTTCCCCGGGCGCCCGCAGCCTTTGGAGCAGGCAGATGTATCCGGCACTGTCGAACGTGTCCGGAGCGCCCTTGCGCTCGGCCCGCCCGAGCCTGTCCAGCTCGCCCTGCGCGAGGTGGAACCCGTCCATGGGCACCACCACGGCACGCTCCGGCCCGAGCGCGTCCGCGATCACCGCCGCCAGGGTCGACTTCCCCGCACCGGGAGGCCCGGCGATGCCAAGGATCCGCCGGGTCCCCGGCTCGGCCAGTCCGGCCGCCCGCGCGATCAACTCCGAAGTCTGCACCCGGTCATCCTGCCCGAGCGCCGGCCAGGGGGCAGCCGCGACCGTGCGGAGGGGGCCGCTCCGTACGCGGGCCGAGCGGCTTTCGTCCCCGGCCCGTGGACCGGCCTCAAAGCCCCGCACCTGCGCGGCCCCCCGGTGAGACGGCAGGGTGGCCGGCTACGCCGGTCCGGACCGCCCGCCTGTCACCTGCAGTTCCCCGCCGGTGAACACGCCCTCGAAACCATCGCCGTGGAAGCGCGGCGAGATCTGGTGGTAGCGCAGGTTGCCCGCGCTGATGTCCTCCAGGCGGTCGCAGTACTCGGCGGCTCCGGGCGTGCGCGCCCAGCGCGAGCGCAGGGCCACGTACCGCCGTTCCGTTTCCTCTATCGCGCCGACGAGTCTGTCCAGGGCTTCCTGTATGCCCGGGCCGTGCATGTGCTGCAGCACCGAGACTGCCTGGACGTGCGGCTTCTTCCCGTTCCTGTCGTTCCATTCCTTCCGGAAGGAGTACAGGTCGTTGACGAGGCAGCAGTGATGAGCGGTGAGCAGGTCGAGCTGCCCCCGCTCGGCGGACTCCCATTCCTCCGCGGAGAGGCTCCGCTCCATCAGCGCGGGAAGGGTCGCGGTGAACAGCGGGACGCCGAAGTTGACGTGCCGGTACTCCAGGTACTCGCCCCACCCCATGCGCGGGGAGCGGATCACGTGGGCCTCCTGGTACTGGGCTTGCGCCATGTAGGCGATGCGCCGCAGGAAGTACCGGGCCAGCGGCTCCGGGAGCGTCTCGGCGATCGTCATGGCAGCCGTCAGGTTGTACCGGGGCAGCCCTTCACCCCAGTCGCCGGCGGCGAAGACGTCGTCGGCGTGCGACTGTTGGAAGAGCAGCGTGACCGTACGTTCCCACAGCCGTTCGGCGCTGCCGGCGCCGCTCGTCCCGTACAGGGCCTCCTGCTTGTTCTCCATGACCGTGTACAGCGCGTTGAAGCGGCACCACCGGGTCAGCAGCTCGGCGTCCACATCGGGGAAGCACAGCGCGGCCCACGTGGTGTAGTTGTCGGCATGCACCGGCGCCGGCACCCGCGGGTCGTCGCTGAACAGCGCGAACGCCCACGCGTTCGCCTCGGCGTCCATCTCGGGGGAGTGGTGGGGGTTGATGCGCCAGCGAAAGCTGGTCCGCACCGGGGGGATGGTGAACGTCTGGATGTGCATCGCTTTCCTTCTTGACGCCGATCTCCACCAAGAGCTTCCCCACGGGGCGCACGGCTCACCCGTGACACGGCGCGGGGGAGTCGGCATGACGAAACCCGGAGGCGACCGCCTCCGGGTTTCGTCATGCCGCGCGGTGAGCGGTCAGTCTGTCAGGTAAGCCCGCAGGACCGTGACTTCGGACTTGTTGCCCGCGGTGTCGACCACCGTGCCGCGCAGGGAGGCGTGGCCGCCGGCCGGCGGGGTCTGCGTGGTGACCGCCCCGTCCTGTACCGGCAGGGTCTGCCAGGTGTAGCCGTCGTCGTAGGAGACGGACACCGTCAGGGACTTCAGTCCCTTGCCGGCCGCCGGGCCCTGGACGGTGACGGGAACGCGGAGCGGGTGGCCCGCGTTGACGGTCCCGTCCAGACGGGTCGCAGGCGCGAACCGGACGACAGAGGCGGGCAGTTGCGCCGCAGTGCCGGCCGCGGTGGTTCCGGAGCGGAACCACCAGGTGGCGGTCACCTTCGACGAGGTGCGGCTGACGGTCTCGGACTGGGTGACAGAGGCCACGATCTTGTAGGAGGCCTCACCGGACGCGACGGTGATGGGATCGGCATCGCGGAGTTCGGCAGCCTGGTTCCCGACGACGACCCCGTTGCGGTACAGCACGGTCCTTCCCTTGGCGTGGAAGCCGGCGCCGTCGTGCCCGGCGCCGTCCGCGAGCAGCGGCAGCGTGCCCCACAGCCGGTCGCCCTCGCGGTAGAGGCCGAGTCCCGCCGCGGTGTCCACCCGGGGACCGGCGGCCGCCGTGTTGAAGCGTTCCTGGTGGGTGCGACCGCCCGCGTAGGCGCGTTCGACGGCGTACGAGGTCTCCGCGACCTGATAGCCGTCCCCGTCCACGCCGAACTGGGAGGCGGACAGCGCCCACTTCACGCCGTCGAGGGAGGAGAGGTACAGCGTCACCGTGTTCGGCAGGAGCCGCGGCTGCCACATGGAACTCGGCCCCTCGTTGCCCGGAAGCCGCCCGACCGCTCGTACGACGCCTTCCTTGTCCGAGGCCGACGAGCCGTGGTCGACCGTCACGGTGGCCAGGTCGGAGGCCTTCAGATGCCGGGTGTACCCGGTGGCCGGCCTCCGCACCGGGCCGCCGAGCGTGGTGTGGTACTCGTCCGTTTCGGACACCGCGTGCTTGTCCCACCGCTGGGTCAGGCTGGTTCCGGCGGCCGGCTCGGGCCCCTGGCCGTGGGTGCGCAGGGGGATTGCGGCGTAGAGCCACCAGCCGAAGGTGTAGCCGACACCGCCGACGCGCAGCTCGTAGCTGGGGGTGAGGAACCCGACGACGGCCGGGTCCGAGGGCACCGTGATGTCCACCGGCTTCGTGGTGCGGGCATCGACCGTGACCGTGGTGTCGCGGGTGATGTCGAGGCGGGGCTGGGAGATCCAGTCGAGGCCTTCCTCGGTGTTCTCCGGGTCCGCCCAGAGGTGCGAGTCGAGCATGTAGCTGCCCTTGGGAACGCGGACGGTCTGGGACTCGGAGCCCTCGTGGTTGTTGAATCTGCGGCCGGCGGCCGGTCCGCTCACGCCCTGCAGGTCGCTGAAGTAGCTTGCCGGCCGCTTGCCGTCCCGGCCGATGTGGCGGATGGTCAGCGCGTACGACTCGACCTCGCGATCGGCGACGATCGCCGTACGGACGCTCTGCCCGGCCGAGCTCGCCACCGCCTGCCCGGTGTACCGGCCGTTGACGGAGCCGCCGAGCCGGGTGTTCAGGGTGAGGTCCACCGACGCGGTCGTGCCGGCGGGGACGGTGATGCTCGGCCGGGCGAAGGCGAGGAAGCCGGTCGGGGCGGGTTTCCCGTCGGGGCCGGTGGCCGTGGCGGACAGCTTCAGGGTGACCGGAGCGGTGCCCAGATTGCGGTAGGTGACCTTGCGGGTGACGAGGGCGTCGTCCTCGTGCGGCCACAGCGCGTTGGCGAAGGCCACCGCACCCGGTTCGGCGACCACGGACTGGCCGAGCGCACGGCCGGCCGAGATGCGGCCGGTGCCCTGCTGGAAGGCGGTGTAGGGGCCGGGCTCGGCGGAGCCGGTGAGGATGCCCTTGATCTGGGCGCCGGTCCACGTCGGGTGCTGCTGCTTGAGCAGGGCGGCGGCGCCGGCCGCGTGCGGCGTGGCCATGGAGGTGCCCGAGAGGGTGAGGTAGCCCGCCGGGTTCTGGCCGACCTTGCGTTCGATGGCGCTGCCGACGGCGGCGGCCGCGGTGATGCCCACGCCCGGGGCCGTGACGTCGGGTTTGACGGCGCCGTCGTCTGCGCGGGGGCCGGTGCCGGAGAAGTCGGCGAGGACGTCGGCCTTGTCGACGGCGCCCACGGTGAGCGCGGCGTCGGCGCTGCCGGGGGAGTCGATCGTGCCCGGCCCGGACTTCCCGTCGTTGCCGGCGGCGACGGCGAAGAGGATGCCCTTGTCGGCGGAGAGCTGGTTCACGGCGGCTTCGACCGGGTCGACCCCGGGCGCGTCGGGCCCGCCGAGGCTCAGGTTGACGACCTGGGCGCCCTGCGCGGCGGCCCACTCGATGCCGGCGAGGATCCCGGAGTCGCTGCCGAAGCCGTCGTCGCCCAGCACCTTGCCGTTGAGCAGCTTGGCCCCCGGTGCGACGCCCTTGTACTTCCCTCCCGACTTGGCCCCCGTACCGGCCGCGATGGAAGCGACGTGGGTGCCGTGGCCGTAGCGGTCCGCGGTGCTGCCGGATTCGGAGAAGTCCGCCGCGGCGACCACCCGGCCGGCGAGGTCGGGATGGCCTGTGTCGATGCCGGTGTCGAGGATGGCGATCTTCACGCCGGTGCCGTCGTAGCCGGCGGCCCAGGCCTTGTCGGCGCCGATCTGACGCGTGCTCCTGTCCAGGGTGGCGGCGCGGATGCCGTCGAGCCAGACGGAGGCGATGCCGGAGGGGGCGGCCAGGGCGGCAGCGCCGCCCCGGCCGCCGGTGAGCCCGTTCCAGAGCGCGGCGGCGCTCGTCGGGGTGGCGGTGACGGCCTCGGCGTCGAGCAGGCCGTACGTACGGTCCACGCGCGGGCCGCCCGCGGAACGCAGGGCCGATCTGGCGGCCGGGGCGGAGCCGTCGTAGCGGACGATCAGCTTCAACTGGTCGCCGCGGGCCTTGCGGTACTCGGGGCGGGACAGTTCGGTGAGGTCGAAGAGGCGGGGATCGAGCCGGCCGGACTCGATCAGGTGCCGGGCGTCGAGCGGGACGAGGCTGCTGCCGCCCTGGTCCCGGCGGACCGAAACGGGTATCTTCTCCCGGCCCTTGGCCGGGGTGAAGCCGACCGGGCGGCCTTCGGAGTCCACGGTGACCTGGTCCCCCGTGATCAAGGTCAGCTCCGTGAACCCCTGCCCGGCGGAGAGCGGTTGATCCGCTTTGAAGCCGGAGCCGACGGTCATGGTTGCGGCGGCGACGGGTGTGGTGAGACCCGCCGCGAGCGCGAGGGCGGCGACGGCTGCCGAGGCGGCCGCCCCCGATCTCCGCATACGAGGTGTGCGCACGTCATTTCCCCCTGAAAGACAAGCGATCACCGACGGGAAGACGACACCGTGGTGTCCTCGCAGTATCACCGGGGGGTGGTGAGCGATCCATGACCGTTTCGCTACGGTTGACGGAGGCCGGGAATCCGGTAGGCGCCGGGGTCGTCGTACGGGTTGTCCGGACGGCACGTTCCACCGGGTCGACGGGCTGAGGCAGGCCCCGGGAAACCTCCGCGGGCCGGCCTCGCCTCCGCACCTCTCGGGCTGATCAGCCTCCCATGTCCACGCGGGCGTCATCGGCGTCGTCGGTGTCGGGGAGCCAGGAGCCGTGGAGTCCGGCGCCCACCCGGTGGGGCAGGTGGACGGTGGCGACCCGGTCCAGGCCGGAGGCGTCGAGGACCAGCAGCTGCGAGGCGTTCTGCTTGAGGTCGGAGACGACGGTCAGGAGGTAGCCGTCGTCCTCGTTGGCGGACCCGGCCGCGGGGACGAACACCGCTTCACTGGGCATCCGGGCGTCGCCGGCCTCGTGGATCCGGCGGGCCCCCGTGGCGCGGTCGTACTTGACGATTCCGTAGCCGCCGAACCCCCTCTCGTCGGGGAAGGAGACGGCGTACTGGTAGCGGTTCTCGACGCCCAGGTACTCCTCGTTCAGGGTGGGGAACTCCACGGGAAGGTCGTCCGTGACCTGCTCGTCGACCCTGCCGGAGGCCATGTCGACGACCCAGCGGCGCGAGAAGGAGCGGGAGACGGGCTCGGTGCCCCGCACGGGATTGCCGGCCCACCAGTTCCAGGACAGCCGGAACCCCTCCCGGTCCACGGTGGGACCTTCCAGCACGATGCGGCCCCGGCCGTCCTCGTAGGCGTTGGCGACGTGCAGCATGTTGCCCGGTTCGATGGTGAACCAGCGGACCCGGCCGGCGCCGTCGTTGCCGCGGGGCATGACGCCGATGCGGGAGGGCTGCTGATCGCTCCAGCCGTAGGGGATGCCTGAGTGGTCGGTCGGGTCGAAGGTCACGTTGCCCTCGACGAAGACCACGTGGTGGCGGGTGAGGGCGAAATCGTGCTTGAGGGCGGCGCTCGCTCCCGGAACCTCGGCGCTGTCGACGATCTCACCCTTGGCGTCGGCGACGTAGTAGGTCAGGAAGGGCGGGAACGGCGAGGACCCGAAGAAGTGGAGTTCCCCCGTCGCCGGGTCCTCCTTGGGGTGCGCGGTCATCGCGGTCCGCAGCTTGCCGCCGAAGTCGTGGACCCCGATGGTCTCCAGCTCGAGGGTGAGCTCGAACGGGAGGTTCGACTCGCACAGGGCCAGGAGGCGTCCGGCGTGTTCGATGACGTGCGTGCCGGCGGTGCTCGCCGTCAGGTCGGGGCCCTTCTCCGTCATGTACGGGGCACCCTCCAGCGCCGGTGTACGGACCCAGCGGTTGCGGTACCACTGCGCCCGGCCCTCGCGCAGCCGGATCCCGTGGACCATGCCGCTGCCCTTGAACCAGTGCGTCGGGGTCACCCCGGGCCTGGGGTTGTGGCCGTTGCGGAGCAGGCGGCCGGTCAGCTCGGGGGGCAGGGTGCCCTCGACGCTGAGGTCGGTGGCGGTGACCTCGTCGGTGACGGGGGTGTAGTGGCCGTTCAGGTACGGCTTGTCGGACGTCATGGTGAAACCTCTTCCGGTGGATGCGGGGTACGGATCGTGATGATGCGTCAGGCGGATTGCTCGGCGCGGATCTTGAGGTGGGTGAGCCAGCTCTCCAGCGAGTCGTGGAGGGCCTTGGCGAGCTGCTCCGTAGCGGCGTCGACGGGGGCGCCGCTCCAGGACTCCTCGGTGCGGACGTTCACTTGGCTGCCGCTCTGCTCGAAGGTCCATACGTGGACGCCGTCGATGCCGCTGGTGAAGCCGCCCCACACGCTCCGCTCGCCGGGCACCAGTTCGAGCACGGTGGAGGTGATGTCCAAGCCGTGGGTCTGCCAGCTGAAGGAACTGCCGGGCAGCAGAGGGCCGTCGAGCTCGGCCCGGGTGATGTCCGGGTTCCAGGCGGGCCAGCCTTCGACATCGGTGTGCAGGGCCCAGACCGTCGCGAGGGTGGCGTCGATCGTGGTGCTCAGGCGGACGATGACGGGGGCGGTTTCGTCGATGGTGACCATGGCGGTGCTTCCTGTCGTGACGGGGATGGTGAAGGCGGGTCTGCTCCGGCGTTGGCGCCGGAAGACGGGTGTGGTCTGTGCGGCTGGTGCGGCCGGTTCAGCCGGCTCCGCGGGTTCAGCCGGTTCGGGAGAGACGGGCGGGATCCGCGGCGTCGGTGGACGGGAGGTCGGCGGTGGTCGCCCGGGCCGGGCCCGGGTGTCCGGCCCGGCGGGCGAGGAGCAGGGCCAGGACCGCGGTGCCGGCGACGACCCAGGCGGAGATCGTGAAGGCGGTGCGGTAGCCGCTGGTGAGCGCCTCCAGATGCGGCTCGTGGACGGCGGCGTGCGCGGTGACGGAGCCCGAGAGCGTCGCCAGGGCGGCCAGCCCGATCGCGCCTCCGACCTGGCGCGTCGTGTTCACCAGGCCGCCGGCCAGCCCCGCGTCCCGCGCCGGGACGCCCTCCACGGCGAGCGCGGTGAGCAGGACGAAGGCGATGCCCAGGCCCAGCCCGACGAGGATGCTCGGGCCGAGTGCGTCCGCGGCGAAACTGCCGTCGGCGCTGATCCGGGACAGCCACAGCAGCCCCGTGGCCTCCGTGAGCAGGGCCGCGGTCAGTGTCGCGGTGGCGCCGAGGCGCCGGGAGATCCGGGGCGCCAGGGACGCGCCGATGATGTTGGCGGCGGCCAGCGGGAGTTGGCCGATCCCCGTGAGCAGGGGGCCCTGCCCGAGCACTTGCTGCTGGTAGAGCGGCAGGAAGAAGAACAGGGCGATCCACACGGAACCCAGCAGGGCCATCAGCAGGTTTCCCGCGGCGACCCGGCCGGTGGCGACCCGGCCGGTGGCGAACAGGCGCGGCGGGAGCAGCGCGTCCGGCCGGCGCATCTCGATCACGGCGAAGGCCACGAGGAGCAGGAGGGAGCCGCCGAGCGCGGCCGCCACCCGTGCATCGGTCCAGCCGGTCCCGCGTGCGGTGGTCAGACCCCAGACCAGACAGGTCAGGGCGAGGGTGACGGCGGCGGTGCCCAGCAGATCGAACCGTCCGGCCGCCCGGTCGGCCGTCCGTGGGACGAGCACCACCACGGTGACCAGGACCAGTGCCGTCCCGAGTGCCACGGAGTGGAAGATCCAGGGCCAGCCCCATGCCTGGGTCAGGGCGCCGCCCAGGAGGACACCGCCGGCGGCTCCCGCACCGGAGACGGCCCCCCATACCCCCAGCACCCTGCTCCGTCCGGGCGAGGGCGGGAACAGCGCCAGTGCCAGGGCGAGCGCCGCCGGGGCGATGGCCGCGGCCCCGACGCCCTGAACGGCGCGTGCCGCGATCAGCACGCTCGCGGAACCGGCCAGTCCCGCGACCAGTGAGGCCACGGCGAACAGTCCCAGACCGATGAGCAGCACCCGGCGGCGCCCGAGGAGATCGGCGGCCCGGCCGCCTGCGAGGAGCAGAGCCCCGAAGGCCAGCCCGTAGGCATTGACCACCCAGGTGGTGGCGCCGTCCGACAGCCCGATCCCGGCGGCGATCCGCGGGAGCGCCACGTTCACGTTCGAGGTGGCGACCATGACCGTGAACTGGGCTGCGGCGAGCGCCGCGAGTGCGGCTCCGGGCCGGGGCGCGGGCGGCGCCGGAGCGGTCGGTGCGTGGGGGAGGTTCATGCGTCACAGACTCGTGCGGAACGCTGTCCACTCTCCAGACCGGAAGCGGTCCGGTCCTGTCCACTCCTGTCCGCCGCTGCTCACCGGCCGCCTTACGGACCCGCGTTGGCGGTGAGGGGCCGTGCGTCGGCCCCGGAACGGCTCGCGCTACGGGGCCTTGCCCGGACCGTTCAGTTCCCGCTGCCACAGGGCCTCGCACAGCAGGTCGAGGCCCTGGCGCAGGTGGCGCCGGTAGGTGCCGTAGGGCAGTCCGAGGCGGCGGGCCGCGGCCTCCTGCGTGGGCGCACCCGACAAGTAGCCCGCGGTCAGCGCCTCACGGGCCCTCACGCCGCGTGGTCCGTCGCCGAGTTCCTCCACGGTCAGGCCGAGGAGGGCGCGCAACTCCTGCGGGGGATCGCCGAATCCGTCGGCGAGGCGGGCCCGCAGCAGTGCGCCCGCAGCGAAGGCGGCCGGGTTGCGCCAGTGCGCCAGCGCTTCGCGTACGGCCTGGTCGAACGCGGCGCGCGAAAGGAGCGAGCCGGGCGCGGGCCCCGCGGGGACCGGCTGCTCCGTGGCCGAGATGAAGCGCCGGAGCCAGGTCTCCACGGGTTCCAGACGCCAGTCGACGCCGAACACACCGTACGTGTACGCGCCCACCCGGGGGCGCGCGCCGGTGTCGCCGAGCGTGCCCCTGACGCGTGCACCCCAGGTCTCCGCGTCGCGGAAGACGGCGAAACCGTAGGCGCGGCCACGGGCGCGGGCGGATTCCGCCTGGGCGCGGGAACTGCTCAGGTCGATGACGCGCGAGGGGACCTGGTAGTGCTCCGGGTAGACCGAGAAACGGCTGATGCCGATGTGCTCGCCGGGGGACACCGGAGCCGTGGCTTCGGTGTGCGCCCAGGCTGCGGCCACGACCGGATCGGTGGCCACGTCCTGGGGGTCGGCGGGGGCGGACAGGGCGAGCCGGGCGGTGAACGCCACGATGCGGCCGGTGCTCACGAGCCGGTAGACGCTGAAGGCCTCCGGCTGGCGCTGCGCCCAGTAGCGGACCAGTTCCGCGGAGGCCGGCCCCTCGGTCTCCGCCGCCATGCGCAGGACGACCGCAAGGTCGCCCGGGTGCAGGGGGCGGTCGTGCACCTCGTTCTCACGGGACCAGGTGCGCAGCCTGGCCAGGGTGGCGCCGTCCCGGAAGAGGTAGAAGAGCTCGTCGGTGACCGTCCAGACCCGCTCCTCCGGCGCCTCCCGCAGAACGCGCAGGTACTCCTCCGCCATCCGCCGGCGCGTCGCCGAGAAGGTGCTGGGCGCCCGCCACCGCAGGTCCGCCGCCAAGGTCTCGCGGGCGGCGTCGTGCGGGTGGAGCCCGCGCTGCGTCGACTCCATGAAGGGCAGGTCCCGCAGCCAGGAGAAGAGGAGGTGGGCGTCCTCCTCGGGGAGCACCGCGGACAGGAGCTCCTCGGAGGTCGCGTAGGCCTGCGCCGCCACCTCCAGGGCCCGGCGGTGGGCGGCGCTGGGCACTTCGCCGATCAGCCCCGCCAGCAGGGTCCGCAGGACGTCCGCCGACGGGGTCCAGGTCTCCTCCCCGGCGGAGCCCGCCGATCCCGCGGCCGCCGCGAGGGACAGCGCCAGGGGGTTGCCTCCGGCGAAGCGCATCACCCGGCCGCGCATCTCGGGAGGGAGCGGGGACGCGGCCAGCATGCTCCGTGCCTGCTCCTCGGAGAAGGGCTCCAGTTCGGTCACGTGCAGGAGCCCGGCCCAGGCGGGGTCGGCGGTCCACTGCGGTTGCGGTGCGAGCCGGCCGCCCAGGACGACGAGGGCGCCGTCCGCCGCGCGCGGCAGGAAGTGGTGCCACAGCCAGCTCTCCAGCCACTGGCAGTGCTCGAAGGAGTCCACGACCAGAACCGTGCCGGGCACGTCGAGGAAGGCTGCGGCCGCGCGCTCGAAATCGGCCGGGTCCCTGCTGACGAAGCGGCCGTCGAGTTCGACGAGCTGCCGGCCCGCCGTACGGGCGTGGTCCGACAGCCGGCGCAGCAGCGTGGATTTCCCGATCCCGCCCGCCCCGAACACGTAGAACGCGAACGGCGCCTGCGGATCGCCCGCCAACGCCTCTCCGAAACGCGCAAGTTGCTCGTCCCGGCCGATGAAGGCCCGGACCCGCGCGTTGCTCAGTCTCTCTCCCACGGACACCATGACCGATCCCCCTGCCCTCGTGCCCGGCACGCGCACCCGCGCTGCCGGCCCTCCGCTTCCTCATCTCGTCCCCGGCCCGGCCCGTTCCGCAGGACGGGCCCGCTCCGGGTCACCGGACGTGCCCCAGGTTCTCGTCTTCGGGGTGACCGGTGACCAGCAAGGTGGTCTCCTGCACGCGCTGGAAGCGGCCGTCGGGGGCGAGTTCGGCGAAGAGGTAGACCTCGGTGCGGGAGGTGCGGCCGTTGTGCCGGGTGACCGTGACGGTGTGGCGGTCGGCGTAGCGCGATCCGTCGCGCAGTTCGTCGTGGACCTCGATGTGCCCGCTGCGGATCAGGGAGCGCAGCCGCGTCATGTGCAGGGTGAACTCCGTGCGGTCGCTCCAGACGCCGTCGGTGCGCTGGCGGTAGTCCGGGGCGAAGTGCCGGTCGAGGGCCTCGTCGAGGCCGAGGCCCGGGGTGAACAGCAGGTCGTTGATGGCCCGGGTGATGTCGGTCGGCGGCATTCTTGATCTTCTCCGTGTGCGGGGGGTGCGGGGGTGCAAGGGGTGCAGGGGGTGCGGGGCGTCAGCTGCGGCCGGAGCCGTCGGCCCCGCGGACGGGCGTGAAGTCGAGGGACAGGGAGGCGGGGCCGCGGGTGTACAGGCCGGTCTCCCGGTAGCGGAAGCCGGGGCTGTACCGGACCTCCTCCAGCAGCGGCAGGAGCAGCGCGGCGACGGTCTCGATCTCCGCGCGGGCGAAGGCGGCACCGACGCACTGGTGGAGCCCGGTTCCGAAGGCCAGGTGCTGGGCGGCGGCGGTGAAGGAGCGGGCGGTGCCCAGGTCGGGGCGGTCGATGTCGAAGGTGTCGGGGGCGGTGAAGGCGCCCGGATCGCGGTTGGCCGCGCCGATCATGCAGAAGAGCGTGGCGCCGGCCGGGACGGTGGTACCGCCGAGCACGGTCACCCGTTCCGCGCGCCGGGGAATGAGCTGGACGGGCGGCGTGTAGCGCAGGGTCTCGGCGATCGCGGCGGGCAGCAGGGCCGGGTCGCGGCGAACCCGGTCCAACTGCCCCGGGTGGTCGATCAGGTGCTTGAAGAGCAGGGCGAGCGTCTTGTCGGCGGGCTCGGTCGCCGCGACGAGAACATTGACGATCAGCGCGTTGACCTCGCCGTTGCTCATGGCGGCGCCGCCGAACTCGGAGGTGCACAGCCGGGATATGAGGTCCTCGCCCGGGTGCCGGCGCCGGTGCTCGATGACGGGGAGGAGGTAGGCCTCCAACTCCGCGGCCCGGTCCAGGCAGTGCCCGCGTCGCTCGGGGGTGAGGGCGATGCTGGTGATGAACTCCGTCACCCCGCTGTGCCATGCGGCCACCTGCCGCCAGTCCCGCTTGTCCAGGCCGAGGACGTCGAGCGTTGCGCGCACGGCGAGCGGTTTGCCGAAGTCGTGGACGAGGTCCACCCGCCCCCTCGGGAGGAAGGGGGCGATCAGCTCGGAGGCGTTCGCGCGGATGGCACGCGTCTGGTCCCGCAGCGCCTGTCCCGTGAAGCCGCGGACGAAGATCTTCTGCTTGGCGGTGTGCTCGGCCCCGGTCATCTGGGCGAGGACCGGACCGCGCATCACCGGCTCGGCGCGCACCTGCAACGTCGCGGTGGTGAAGGCCTCGTGGTCGGTGAGCACCCTCTTCACGTCTTCGTGGCGGGAGAGGAAGTAGCTGTCGATCGACGGCTCGTAGTGCACCGGCGACTCGTCGCGCAGCCGCGCGAAGTGGCGGTGGGGGGCGGCGGCGAAGTCCTCGGACAGGACGCTGAAGCCGGAACCGACCAGGGGCATGAAGGAGAGCCTCTCGAACACGGGGGTGGGGCGGAGATCCACTCGGAAGGTCAAGACGCAGGGGAGCGGCATCGGTTGTCCCGGTGTGGCCTGCCACTGCGTCGGCAACCGCGAGTGACGTCCGACCCGGCGAGAGCCTACCCCCGGGTAGCCCGGGCCCGTCCGGCACCGTGACGGATCCCACCCCGGTCGTGGCGCCGTCAGCGTCCCGGCCGGTCCGGACCGAAATGCCTTGACAGGTCAAGTAGTTAGGCGCCATATTATCTGCATGACGAGCGACGGCATCGACGGCGAGGCGCCCACCCTGGATCAGGCCAGGAAGCAGGTCGAGCACTACGGCCTGGAGGTCGATCCGCAGGCCGTGCTCGTCGCGGTGCGGCTCATCTCGGCGGGCGCCCGCGTGGGCAGGACGGCCGAGGCGCACTTCGCCCGGTTCGGCCTGTCGACGGGGCGCTACCGCGTGCTCGCCGACCTCGAAGACCACGGCGGGGAGAAGTCCCCGTCCTGCCTCGCCGCCGACCTCGGCGTCTCCAGGGCCACGGTCACCGGACTGCTCGACGGCCTCGAGCGTGAAGGCCTGATCGCGCGCCGGCCCTCCCTGGAGGACGGCCGGGGCACGGTGGCCATCCTGACCGTGCGCGGCGCGCAGCTCCTGCGCGACATGGCGCCCGAGCACTTCGGGCGGCTCGAGGCGATGGTGGGCGGGCTTTCCGCCGAGGAGCGCGCGGTGTTCCTGGATCTGCTCGCCCGGGTGGTCCGCGGCAGCGCGGCCCTGGTCGCCGACTGACCGCGCGCTCCGCCCCTTTGGCCCGTCCTGATGGCGGGCCCTTTTCCCGCCCTTGTAGTTAGCTGCCTAATCATATGGGGGCGGTGCGGGCGGCGGGGGACACCTCGGCAGCGTGACCCTGCGGCCCGCCCCGCCCTGCCCCCGCTCTTCGCCGCGATCTTTCGCTTCCCTCGCCCGTACGAGAAATGAGGCCAGCATGCCCGCAACGAAGGACAGAACCAGCAGCAACCGAGCAGCCACCCGGCCGTCCCGGCCGTTCATCCTGTGGCGTGAGGTGGCGACCGCCTACGCCGCCCCCGCGCTGACGGCCGGTACCGCCGGTCTCCTCACCGGGCAGCGGGACCTGGCCGTCGCCGCCTGCACCACCATCGCCGGCACCTCCGCCGTGGTGGCGTTCCTGGTCGGCGCCTGGCTCCGGCGCGGCGGGCGGCCCCGACGCTGGACCGTCACCACCCCGCGCCTCGTCCTGACCGCCGCACTCGTCATCACGGGCGCCGCGGCGGCGGCCCTGCTGGGATGGTTCACGGCCCAATGGCTACCCGCCCACACCCCGGTCCCCAATTCCCCCTGGCTGGAGCGGCTGCGCATCGACCTGCCGGTCTCCGCAGCCCTCGCCACCACCATCATCACCCTCCGCTGGCGCGCCACCACCCCGGCGCGGCCGGGCTCCCCGGCCTAGCCGGCCCTTCCACCGGCCCACCGGCCCACCGGGCCCACCAGCCGGCCGGGCCCACCCGCCGGGCCCCGACCCGACCGAGTCACCAAGCAACGAGCCAAGCAACGAGCAAAGGAATGAGTACGCGATGATCGTCGTCATGGGAGCCACCGGAGCCACCGGGAACGCCCTGCTCCGCAGTCTCCTCGCACTCGGCGCACCCGTCCGCGCCCTGACCCGCACTCCGCACGTCCCGATCGCCGGTGCAACCGGCACGCACCTGCTGCCCGCCGAGGTCCAGTACGCCGATGCCGCCGACCCCGGATCCCTGCGGACCGCGTTCGAGGGCGCCGACCAGCTCTTCCTCGCCATGGCCAACGGCCCCGAACAGGTCGCGCTCGAAACCCGCGTCATCGACATCGCCGCCCGAGCCGGCATCGGACACATCGTCAAGATCTCCGCACCCGCCGCCGAACCCGACTCCCCGGTCGCGGTCTCCCGCGGACACCATGCCGTGGAGGAACACCTGCGCGCCTGTGGCCTCACGCACACCGTCCTGCGCCCCTACGCGTTCATGCAGAACCTCCTGCGCCTGGCACCCGCCGTCGCCCAAGGCGTCATCCTCGGCACGATGGGCGAAGCGCCCTGCAACTACATCGACTGCCGCGACATAGGCGATGTCGCGGCAGCCGCCCTCACCGGGCCCGGCATCGCGGGTGGCACCTACACCCTGACCGGACCCGAAGCCGTCAGCTACCCCGAACTCGTCGTACGACTCAGCACACTGACGGGCCGTGAGGTGAGCTACGTCGACCTCGCGCCGGACGAATTCCGCAACAGCCTGATCCGCAACGCCCGCATGCCCGACTGGCTCGCCGACCACGTGACCGAGATCCAGCAACTGGCCGTCACCCGGCCCGAGAAGCCGACCACCACCGTCGCCGAGCTCCTGGGCCGCCCGCCCCGCACCCTCGACGCCTTCCTGCGGGAACACCAGGCACACTTCCGCTCCACGGATCCTGCGGCGGAGCGTCAGCCCGGGCCGGCCTCGGGCGTCCTTCCGCTCTGAGCAACGCGTCCGGCCCCTCCCGCCGATCGACGTCAGTCGGCAGGAGGGCCGGGCAGCCGGCGGAGTTCGAGCAGGGCCACCGAGATCTTCACCGCGGTCGAGATCGTCAGGGCCTGGAGGAAGGGCATGCCCATGAGCCACAGGGCCACCATCATGACCGTGAGGACCAGGAACGCCGGAACCAGATGGGTCTTCCTGAGAGCGGTCCGCAGATGGGCGCCGGCTCCTCCCCGGCGCTGTTGCACCGTACCGACGGGACGGGCGGCGATGTCTTCCTCCTCGGCTCGCGGCATGGGCTGCTGTCCTTCCTCGCGCTCGTCGTCTCTGGCGACGAGTCTCGGCCGAGACCCGCCGACCTGCCACCGCTGCCGCCGGACCCTGCACCCATTCGGGCGAGAACCTGCTCGGCGACCCCTTCGCGAGGAGGAGCCCGGGCTGCTCCCGGCCTCGTCACCGGGGAGCCCGAGGCGGGCCGTCCGGAGCCGTCCGGAGCCGTCCGGAGCCGAGGCCGTGAGCCGATCGGAGCAGGTCGGGGCGGTCGGGTCCGCGCGCGGAGTTCATGCCACCGTCATACTCACCCCTTGCCACGGCCGCGTCCGCCCGCCGATGATCTGCCCATGTCAGCAGACCTCCGGGCCCACCGCGCACCGGCCCCGCCCCTGCCGCGCCGCGTGCGGATCGGGTACGGCCTGGGATCCCTGTGCACGGGCACGTTCGCCACCGTGCCGGGGCTGATCCTGCTCTACTACCTGACCAACATCCTCGCGGTCCCGGCGGCCGTCGCCGGGGCGGCGGTCTTCCTGCCCAAGGCATGGGATGTCCTGATCAACCCGCTGGTCGGCGTGGTGTCCGACCGCAGCCGCCTGCGCGGCGGCCCCCGCAGGCCCTTCCTGCTCGCCGGTGCCTGCACCCTCCCCCCGCTCTTCGCCCTGCTGTTCGCGGCGCCCCCGCTGCGCGGTGCGGCCGCCGCCGGATACGTGGCCGTGGTCTTCCTGCTGGCCGCCACCGCGTACGCCGTCTTCCAGGTGCCGTACGTGACGATGCCCGCCGAGATGACCGAGGACCCCGTCGAACGCGGCCGGATCCTCGGCTGGCGCGTGGGCTTCCTGGGCGTCGCGATCCTGCTGTCCGGAGCGCTCGCCCCGGCCCTCGCGCAGGCCGACGGCGGCAGCCCGGCGAGCTACCGGCTGATGGGGGCCGCCGTCGCCGTGCTGCTGGCTGTCGGCATGTTCGGCGCCTGGTTCACCACCCGCTGGGCGCCGCGGACCGTCCGCAGCGAGTCCGAGCCCTCGCTGCGCGCCCAGTTGGCGACCGCCCGGTCCCACCGGCCGTTCCTCCACCTGGCCGGCATGTGGACCCTCCAGGCCCTCGCCGTCGGCGTGATGCTCGCCGGTGTGCAGTACTTCGCCACGTACACCCTCGGATCGCCCACTGCCGTCACCCCGCTCTTCGCCTGCCTGATCGGCCCGCTCGTCCTCTTCATGCCGCTGTGGAGCGGGCTGTCCCGGCGGTGGGGCGTGAAGAACGCCCAGTGGGCGGCCTCGCTGCTGTTCCTCGCCGGCGCCCTGCTGCTCGCCCTCACCCCGACGGCCGGCGCCGGTCTCGGCTACGCGGCGGTAGCGGTCGTCGGAGTGGCCTACGCCGGACTGCAGTTGCTCCCGCTGACCATGCTGGCGGACACCCTCGCCGCGGACGCGGCCCGCACCGGAAAGCGCCGTGCGGCGACGTTCACCGGGCTGTGGACGGCCGCCGAGACCTTGGCATTCGCGCTCGGCGCGGGGGTCTTCGCCCTGGTCCTCGCGGTCACCGGGTTCCGCTCTTCCGATGCGGACCACAGGGTGGCCCAGCCCGATGCGGCCCTCACCGGCATTACGGCGGGCATGAGCGTGCTCCCCGCCGTCCTCACCGCCGCCAGCCTGTGGCTGCTGCACCGTTACCGCGAGGACCCCGCCGGGGCCGCCGCGCCCGGCCCCGTATCCGTATCCGTACCCGTACCGTCCGAACCGCCCCGGCAGGAAGAGAACAACACCCGTGTCGACTGAACCCACCCGCGTCCTGCCGGGCGGCCGCACCCCGGACGACGTACTCGCCGAACTGCGCTCCCTGCGCGAGGGCGACGCGCCCACCCGCGGCGGCCGGACCTTCGCCTACGTCTACGACGCCGGCCTCGACGGCCTCGACGAGCTGGCCGCCGCCGCGTACACCGCGTACGCCACCGTCAACGGCCTCGACCCGACCGTCTTCCCGAGCGTGGCCCGACTGGAGAACGACCTGGTGGGCGCCGTCGCGGCGGTCCTCGGCGCACCCGGCGCCCAGGGCACCTTCACCAGCGGCGGGACGGAGAGCATCCTGCTCGCGGTGAAGACCGCACGGGACCACGCGCGGGCCGTACGGGGGATCACCGCGCCGCAGCTCGTGCTCCCGTCCACCGCGCACGCCGCCTTCCACAAGGCCGCCCACTACCTGGGCCTGGAGACCGTCGTCGTCCCCGTCGATCCGGTCACCTTCCGCGCCGACGCCGCCGCCATGGCCGCCGCCCTCACGGACCGCACGGCGCTCGTGGTCGCCTCGACGCCCTCGTACGCCCACGGGGTGATCGACCCGGTGCCCGAGATCGCCGCGGCCGCCGCCCTGCGCGGCGTCCTCTGCCACGTCGACGCCTGCATCGGCGGCTGGCTCCTGCCGCACCTGAGGCGGGCCGGACGCGAGGTCCCGCCGTTCGACCTGTCCGTGCCCGGGGTCACCTCGCTCTCCGTGGACCTGCACAAGTACGGATACGCGGACAAGGGCGCCTCCGTCGTCCTGTACCGGGATGCGGAACTGCGGCGGTACCAGTACTTCGCGCACGCGGGCTGGCCCGGCTACCCGGTGGTCAACCCGACGGTCCAGGGCACGAAGTCCGGCGGCCTGCTGGCCCAGGCCTGGGCGGTGCTCCAGTACGTTGGCGAGGACGGCTACACCGCGCTGGCCGCCCGGGTGGCCGAGGCCTCGGACCGGCTGCTCGCGGGGCTGCGCGGGATCGACGGCCTGCGCGTCCTGGGCGAACCGGCCGCCGGGCTGGTGGCGTTCACGACCGGAGCCCCCCGGCGCAGGACAGTCGAGGGCAGCGGCGCCCAGGACGCCGGCGAGCAGGACGCCGGCGAGCAGGGCGACGGCGCCCAGGGCGGCGGCCCGGAGGACGAGGCGGCACCCGACCTCAGCCTCCTCCTGCACGTGGCCGACGAGATGCGGGAGCGCGGCTGGTACCTGCAGCCCCAGCTCTCCTTCGACGGCCTGCCGCCCAACCTCCACCTCACCCTGACCCCGGCCACCGTCGGTCAGGTGGACGCCCTGGTCACGGACCTCGTCGCCGCCCTCGCCGCGGCCCGCGCGCTCCCGCCGGTGACGGTGGACCCGGGTCTCGCCGAGCTGGCCGCCGGGCTCGACCCCGAGACCCTCGGGCCCGACGAAATCGCCGGCGTCCTGGCCTTCGCGGGCCTCGGCGGCGAAGGGAAACTGCCCGCCAGGACCGCTCCCGTCCTCATGCTCCTGGACGCACTGCCGGGACCGCTGCAGGAACGCCTCCTGGCGGAGTTCGTGGGTTCGGTCTTCCACATCTGACCGACGGCTTCCGGCGGACCGGACCCGGTCCGCCGGAAGCCGGGCGGGGGAGTAGAGGTCGCCGCCTGCCGGGATTCCGGTAGGAGATGGTCATGTAGTACGGGGTGCGCGGCCGCTGTTCGCCGTCGAGTGCGAGGCCGAGACGCCCCGGGAAGGGAAACGGCCGGGCTGCGTCCCGGGGGAAGGGGGCGGCCCGGCCGTTCGCGTGAGCGGTCGTCAGTCCTTGTGGCCGAGCCGTACGTCCCGCTCGGTGCGCCCGCCGCCCGCGACCTGGAGGACCGTCGCCACCGGCGGATAGCCGGCCGTGATGACCGTGTACTCGCCCGAGGGCAGGTCGATGAACCGGAAGGTCCCGTCCGGACCGGTGGTCAGGGTGTCCACCACGTTGCCGGCCGCGTCGAGCAGGGTGACCCTGGCGTCCTCGACCGGCTTTCCCGCGCTGCCGCGCACCGTGCCGCGCAGGACCGCGCCGCCCGCGAGCTCGATGTCCTGGCGGGTTTCGCGGGAGGCCTGCACGCTCACCGGCAGTGCGGCCGGCCGGAACGCCGGGGCGCTCGCGGCCAGGGTGTATTCCCCCGCCACCAGCTCCGCGATGACGTACGTGCCCTCCCGGCCGGTCCGGGTGGAGGAGACCACCTCGCCCTGGACGTCGGTGAGGGTGACGGCCGCATCGCGGACCGGGGTGCCGTCGGCCGTGACCACCGTGCCGGCCAGCCGACCGGCGCCGCCGAGCACCACGTCCAGGTCGACCGGCCGCTCTCCCACGGTCACGCTGACCGCCTGCGGCTGATGGCCGCCCGCCGCCGCGATCAGAACGTACGAACCGGCGCCGCGCACGCTCAGCGCGTAGCGCCCGTCGGCGCCGCTCGCGCCCCGGCCGACTTGATGGCCGTTCACGTCGATCAGGGTCAGCGCGGCGCTGGGGACCGTGCTGCCGTCGGGGTGCTGGACGGTTCCGCAGACCGCCGGCCCGCCGGGCCGGGAGGTGTCGGTCGAGGTCCGCGCGGCGGGGAACTCGCCGGGGAGCGGCTGCGGGACGGCCTCGGAGAGCGGCGATTCGGCTGCGGGGGCGTTGTGGGACACCAGCGGTTTCTCCTTGAGGAAGCAGGCGATGAGCAGGCCGAGGACGAGCACCGGCACGAGGTAGAGGAAGATCCGCGGCATCGCATCGGCGTAGGCCGCGATGTACGCGTCCCTGACGGCCGGAGGCAGGGAGTGCACCAGCTGCGGGGTGATGGCGGAGGAGTCCGGGAGCCCGGCACCCGCGGGCAGCCGGTCGGCGAGGGCGTCCGTCAGCCGTCCGGCGAAGAGCGTGCCGAAGACGGCGGCCCCGATGCTGCCGCCCATCTGCCGGAAGTAGTTGTTGGCGCTGGTGGCGGTGCCGAGGTCGGCGGGCCGCACCGAGTTCTGCACCGCGAGGACCAGCACCGGCAGCACCAGCCCGATGCCGATGCCGAGGACGGCCATCCACAGGCTGTACGCGAGCTGCGTGGTGCCGGTTTCCAGCCGGGACAGCAGCCACATGCCGAGGGTGGACAGGGCCCCGCCGAGGATCGGGTAGACCTTGTAGCGGCCGGTCCGGCTGATCAGCTGGCCGGAGCCGATGGAGGCGACGACGACCCCGCCCATCATCGGCAGCATCAGCAGCCCGGACTCGGTGGCGGTGGCGCCCTCGACCATCTGGAGGTAGGTCGGCAGATAGCTGGCGGCGCCGAACAGCGCGATGCCGACGACGGCCCCGACCAGACCGGTGACCCGGAAGACCGGGTCGCGGAACAGCCGCAGCGGGATGATCGGTTCGGCCGCGCGGTGCTCGGCGAGCACGAAGAGCAGGGACGTTCCGGCAGCGCCGACGCCGAGCCCCAGGATCATCCGCGAGTCCCACGCGTACTCGGTGCCGCCCCAACTGGTGAGCAGCACCAGGCAGGTCGAGGCCGCGGCGAGGAGCACGGCGCCGACCACGTCGAGTCGGGGCCGGACGGTGCGCTTGGGGAGCTTCAGCACGACGGCGATGACGGCCATGGTGATCAGCCCGAACGGGACGTTGATGTAGAAGCACCAGCGCCACGACGCGTGGTCGGTGAAGAACCCGCCGAGCAGCGGTCCGGCGACGGACGCGAGACCGAAGGCCGCGCCGATCAGCCCCATGAAACGGCCGCGCTGCCGCGGCGGCACGATGTCCGCGATGATCGCCTGCACACCGATCATGAGCCCGCCGGCGCCGATGCCCTGCACCGCGCGGAAAGCGATGAGCTCGTTCATGGTGCGCGACCAGCCGGCCAGCGCGGAACCGATGATGAAGACCACGATGGCGAACTGGAAGACGCTCTTGCGGCCGAGGAGGTCGCCGAGCTTGCCGTAGAGCGGCAGCCCGATCGTGGAGGTCAGCAGATAGGCCGTGATGGCCCACGACATCCGGTCCAGGCCGTGGAGCTCCCCGACGATCTTCGGCAGCGCCGTGGCGACGATCATCTGTTCCAGCGCGGCGAGCAGTAGCGCCAGCATCAGCCCGAAGAACACCAGCCGGACCCGGCGCGGGCTGAACTCCTCGGCCTCCGGAACCACTTCGGCGGACGGCGGTGGCCCGCTCGCGGCATCCCGGCCGGCCGGCCCGGGTTGGTTCCCCTTCTCGAACCGGACCGGAGCCGGCCGCGGTGCGGCCTGCTCGTCCGTCACCAGAGTGATACCGCCCACGTACTGCTCCCCTCGTTGCCCCAGGCAATCGCACCTGCGCGCCCTTTTCTCGCATTCGGCAACAACAGGAGCAAACGCGCGGATTGACGCCCCGGACCTGCCCGACGGGCATAAGAGCCGGTGGGAGGGGGTGCCTTGAACGATCGGCCGGTACGGAGAACCACTCGAACCGGTGAGGGCCCGGCCCGGCCCGTGACCGGGCCCCGGCCCTCCGGCCCTACTCCCGCGGGAGTAATCCGCGCGCCGGGTCACCCCTGGCAGTACCCGCGAACTCGGCCTCAGGCGCGACGATCAGCCCCCGGCCTGCCGGGAGTCTGGGAAACGGACCAAGACATCCGGACCGGAGGGAGGCCCGAACATGGGGGCCGGACTTACACAGAGGCAGCGACGAGCAGTGCCCTGGCTGGTGCTCGCGCTGTGGGTCGCCGTGCTCGCCGTCGCCGCACCGTTCGCCGGGAAGCTCGCCGACGTCACCCGCGACCGCGTCACCGACTACCTGCCCGCGAACGCCGACTCCACCCAGGTGGCCAAGCTCCAGGAGCGGCTGCCCGGCGGCGAGAGCACCCAGCTCGTCCTCGTCTACCAGCGCGACGGGGCCCTCACCGCCGCCGACCGCGCGACCGCCGAGCGGCAGATCCGGCAGATCTCCGACGCGCACGAGCTGACCGACACCCCGCAGGGCTTGCCCTCCGAGGACGGCACGACGCTCATGTACCCGGTCACCAGCAACGAACCCGGTGACGACGACGAACGCCGCATCGAGTTCGTCGACGACATCCGGGAGACGGCCCGCTCCTCCGACGGCCTCACCGTCGAGGTGGGCGGCCCCGGCGCCGTCACCCGCGACGCCAAGAAGGTGTACGACTCCCTCGCCGGCCCCCTGCTCTACACGACGGTGGCCGTCGTCGCCATCCTGCTGATCCTCATCTACCGCAGCCCCGTGCTCTGGCTGATCCCGCTGATCGCCGCCGGCATCGCCGACTACCTGTCCATGGGTGTCGCCTACGGCCTCAACCAGGCCTTCGGCACCTCCATCTCGGGCGCGGGCACCAGCATCATGACCATCCTGGCCTTCGGTGCGGGCACCGACTACGCCCTGCTCATCGTCTCCCGCTACCGGGAGGAACTGCGCCGCATCGAGCGCCCGTACGAGGCCATGGCGGCGGCCCTGCGCGGCTGCGGGCCCGCCGTGATCGCCTCCTCCGGCACCGTCGCCGTCGGCCTCCTGTGCCTGCTCGCCGCAGACCTCAACTCCAACCGGGCCATGGGCCCCCTCGGCACCGTCGGCGTGCTGTGCGCGCTGACCGCCATGCTCAGCCTGCTGCCCGCCATCCTGGTCCTGGCCGGCCGCCGCGTGTTCTGGCCGATCATCCCGGCCTTCGGCAGCACCCCCAAGGAGCGCCGCTCGCTGTTCTCGGCGATGGGCAGCTCCGCCGGACGCCGCCCGATCACCGTCCTCATCGCCGGCGCCCTCGCCCTGGGAGCGCTCGCCCTCGGCGCCCTGAACCTGCCCGGCGACCTCAAGCAGGAGGACGCCTTCGTCGACCGGCCGGAGTCCGTCTCCGCCATGCTGACCCTGGCCGACGCCTACCCCGACAGCTCCAGCCAGCCCATCACCGTCATGACCCCGGCCGACCGCGCAGAAGCCACCCTCAAGACGGCCACCTCCACCGAGGGTGTTGCCTCCGCCCGTATCGGCCGGACGGGAGCAGGCTGGACCGAGGTGTCCGTGATCGCCTCCGCCCTGCCGCAGACGGACGCCGAGACCCGCACGATCAAGAGCCTGCGGGACGAGCTGGACGGCTCGCTCGTGGGCGGACCGAGCGCCCAGCAGATCGACCTGGAGAAGACCAACGCCCGGGACCAGAAGGTCGTCGTACCGATCGTGCTCCTCTCCGTCCTGCTCATCCTGATCGTCCTGCTGCGCTCCCTCGTCGGCCCGCTGATGCTGGTCGCCGCCGTGGTCGCGGTCTGGGGCGCCTCCCTCGGCATCGGCGGGCTGGTGTTCGAGCCGCTGTTCGGCTTCCAGGGCACCGACCCCGCCCTCGGCCTGCTGTCCTTCGTCTTCCTGGTGGCACTGGGCGTCGACTACGGCATCTTCCTGATGCACCGGATGCGGGAGGAATCCCTGGACGGCGCCGAACCCGCCGCGGCCGCGCTCACCGCCCTGCGCACCACCGGCGGTGTCATCGCCTCCGCGGGCCTCGTCCTCGCCGCCACCTTCGCCGTGCTGATGAACATGGGCCTCGTCTCGCTGGTCCAGCTCGGCTTCGTCATCGCGGTCGGCGTACTCCTCGACACCTTCCTCGTCCGCACCTACCTCGTCACGAGCGCCAGCGTCGCCCTCGGCCGGAAGGTGTGGTGGCCCGGCCCCATGTCGAAAGCGGCACCGGAGGCCGAAGCCCCGCTCCTGGAGCCGGAGCGCGTCTGACACCCACCGGACCCGGCGCGATGCCCGTGGGTGCCCCTCCCTTGCGGGAGGGGCACCCACGTGACGGAGGATGAGCCCGTGCCCGAAGCAGAACGCAAGCCCCGTCCCGGCGAGCGCATCATGGCGGTGATCAACCGCGACCCGCGCACCGCCCCGCACGCCACCCGCAAGGACGCCCTGCTCGCCCTCGCCGTCACAGCCCTGGCGGTGCTCCTCGCCCTCGTCACCGACCCGGGCCGGCGACCCGACGAACTGGGCTGGTTCCTGCTGCTCGCGGGCCAGTTGCCGATCGTGTGGCGGCGGCGCCACCCGCTGGCGGGGCTGGCCGCGGAGGCGGTCCTGCTCCTTCCGTACCACGCCCTCGACCACAACCACACCGCCCCGCTCCCGGTCTCGGTCATCGTGCTGTACAGCCTCGCCGTCACCTGTCGGCCCCTGTACACCCTGCTCACCACCAGCGTGGCCATGGCCGTGGCGCTGAGCGTCATGATGATCATCAACAAGAAGCAGGCCGTCGAGGCGCTACGGATCTCCGGGTGGGTGATCGCGGTGGTCTTCATCGGCATCGCCGTGCGCGTCTACCGGCAGTACGTCGCCGCCGTCGTCGAGCGAGCCGAACGCGCCGAACGCACCCGTGAGCAGGAGGTACGGCGGCGGGTCGCCGAGGAACGGCTGCGCATCGCCCGGGACCTGCACGACCTGCTCGCGCACAGCATCACCCTGATCGGCGTACAGACCTCCGTTGCCGCGCACATCCTGAACGCGGACCCCGAGCGCCTGGACCGCAAGGCCGTCGCGAAGTCCCTCGACGACATTGCCGAGACCTGCCGAACCGCCCGCAGCGAACTGCGCACCACCCTGGAGGTGCTGCGCGAGCACGACGCCCGCGATGCCCGTGACCCCCTGCCCGACCTGCACGGACTGGGTGGCCTCGTGGAGGCCGCCCGGGTCTCGGGGGCCGAGGTGGACCTGACGGTCACCACCGACGAGGCGCCGCCCGCCGCCGTCGGCGCGGCCGCCTACCGGATCGTGCAGGAGGCCCTCACCAACGCCGTGCGCCACGGCGGCAGGCAGGACCTCGGCATCCGGGTCGGCGTGCGCGCCGGGGAAGGCTCCCTGTGGGTCACCGTCACCGACGACGGGACCGGCACGGGCGGGGGCACACCCGGGTTCGGGCTGGTCGGCATGCGCGAGCGGGCGCGCAGTGTGGGCGGAACGCTGGACGCCGGCCCACTTCCCGGCAAGGGTTTCGAGGTCAGTGCCGTACTGCCGCTGGGAGGCAACCCGTGACGATCCGCGTTCTGCTCGCCGACGACCAGGCGCTCGTACGGGCCGCGTTCGCGATGCTCCTCGAATCGTCTCCGGACATGACGGTCGTCGGACAGGCCGGCACCGGCCGGGAAGCCGTCGCGCTGGCCCGCGAGGAACGCGCCGATCTGGTGGTGATGGACATCCGGATGCCCGACCTCGACGGCATCGAGGCCACCCGGCTGATCGCCGCGGACGAGGATCTGGCCGGGGTGAAGGTGCTCGTGCTCACCACCTACGACACGGACGAGCACATCGTCGAGGCCCTGCGCGCCGGGGCCTCCGGCTTCCTGGTCAAGGACACGCGGCCGGCCGAACTCCTGGAGGCGATCCGCACGGTGGCCGGCGGGGAGGCCCTCCTCTCGCCCGGACCGACCTCCCGCCTCATTGCCCGCTTCCTGCGCAGCCCCACCGCAGCGCCGCCGGAGGCCGGCCCCGAATGCCTCACCGAGCGCGAGCGCGAGGTCCTCACCCTCGTCGCGTGCGGCCTCAACAACACCGAGATCGGCGAGACCCTCGGCCTCAGCCCCCTGACCGCGAAGACCCACGTCAGCCGCATCATGGGTAAACTGGGAGCACGGGACAGAGCCCAACTGGTCATCGTGGCGTACGAGTCGGGCCTGGTGCGCCCGGGAGCATGAAAGCGGCGCCCGCAAGGTCATGGCCGGGGCGCCGGCCAAGCCGGCGACAGCCGACGGCCCGGCCGGCGCCGATGTTCACGGTTCGGGTCAGCGGTGCCCGCGCAGGCGGTTCAGCAGCCGGCCGGCCTGTGCGCGCTTGCGGGGGTCGGCAGCGGCCCGCCTGGCCGAGGCGGTCACCCGCTGGCCTTGCGGGCTGCGAACGAACTGCTTGATGCGGGTCAACAACGCGGACATGGCGCCTCCTTGGGTTCGTGACGCTCGTGTACCCGGGAAGGCGGCCCCCATGTGCACCCGGACCACGTCGGGCCGGTGCGGCCGTAGTCCCATCGGCCAGGACGATGGGCCGGAAGGAGGGTACGAGACGCCCGGTGCCCTCCTACCGTGGAAGAGGGGGACGCGAGCCCGACCCCGCAGCCGTGGCTCAAGGCGATGGTCCCACCACGAGGAGTACACGGTGCCTGCTCGGCTCATCGACATCCCCCTGCCCCGCACCCTCCAGGCCCCTGCGCAGGCCCGGCGCGCCTTCGACGCCTGCGCCCCGGACAGCGCGCCGGCCGACGAGGGGAACCTCCTGCTCACAGAGGCCGTGGCCAATGCCGTCGAGCACACGACCGGCGACGAGCTGCGTCTGGTGATCCAGCACGATGAGGCGGCCGGCCGTCTGGTGTGCGCGGTCCGCGACGGCAGCGCCGACCTGCCGCGCTTCGAAGGCACGCTCTACGGGTGCGCGGAGCGGGAGTCGGGCCGCGGCCTCGCACTCATCGCCGCGCTCAGCCTGTCCTGGGGGTTCAGCACGGACGGCTCCGGCAAGTGGCTGTGGTTCTCCCTCGGCTGCTGACGGCTTCCCCTGCGGGTCCTGTTTCAGCTGGAGAGCGTCCTCTCCTTCCCGGCCCGGCGAGTAGGAAACAAATAAAATCAAAGCGCATGCGCCGAGGCGGGTGGGGCAAGAGTGGCCATGGAGGTTGATAAACATGGTTCCCCTGCTTCTTGTTCTTCTGCTGATTCTGGTTCTCGTCGGTGCGGGTTTCGCACTCAAGGTTCTCTGGTGGGTCGCGATTGCGGTCCTGGTGCTGTGGCTGATCGGGTTCGTCGCCCGCCCGAAGGGTGGCAGCGGCCGCTGGTACCGGTGGTAACGGCCTGAGGCATGCGCGGCTCACAGGCTATGTGGCGGTGGCCCGCGATGGATTCGGGTGTGTAGGCGTGTAGGGCGGAAAAAGCGGGGCAGGCGCGGTTCAGGCGGAAAGCATTAATCGCCGCGCATTGCACACGTTTCAAAAAGAGGATCCGTGGGGCTAGTTTTCCCTCATTTCCTCAATTGATCGAAGGAGTTGTTTTCGCGTGACTGAGCATGTGTGGAGTTATACGTCGACCGCGGGCCACCTGGCCGGCACGGACCTGACCGGCTACAAGGTCGAAGCGACCGATGGGGACATCGGCAAGGTCGACAAGCACTCCGACGAGGTCGGTGACGCCTACCTGGTCGTGGACACCGGCGTGTGGATCTTCGGCAAGGAGGTCCTCCTGCCGGCGAGCACGGTGACCCGCATCGACCCCGATGCCAAGAAGGTCTACGTCGACCGGACGAAGGAGCAGATCAAGAGCGCTCCCGAGTTCCACCGCGACCAGCACCTCGGCAACGCCGGCTACCACGAGGAGCTGGGCACCTACTACGGTTCCGGCGCCCCCTTCGGCGGCCGCCCCGCCTGATCGACCCTTCGCGTGCGGGGCCCGGACTCAACGAGTCCGGGCCCCGCACGCGTGCGTGCCGGCCAGGGCGCTGCCGCCCTGCTGTGCCGGCGATCACTCCACGGTCAGCAGGAAGACGACCAGGTACAGGAGCATGAGGAGCGCGCCCAGGAGGGCCGCCAGCAGGAGCGTGCCGGCGACACGGGCGCTCAGCGTGCCCCAGAACTCCGCCCGCCTGCCGTCGGCGGTATCGGTGCGCAGGGCGGACGGGATGTCGACACGCCCTTCGGCGATCGCTTCCGCGGCCCGCTGCACGTCCCCGGGGTGAAAGGAGTAGAAGGTCGGCTCCGCCCCCCACGTGCCCCGGCTCGCTCCGCCGTACGTGCGGACCCGGACATCCGCGAGGTGAGCGGCCCTCGGCAGGCAGTCCTTGCGTACCGGCCACAGCCTGGCGACCTCGTCACTGCTCAGCCAGCCCTCCTCCTCGTCCGCCGACTCGCGTGCTCCCGGATCGGGCGTTCGCGCCATGATTCCCCCCTCGATGCGGCAGAGGTCCAGTAGACAGCCGCTGCCGTGCCCGCCAACAGGGGGTTGCGTCAGTCCCGGGCACGCGTCGGGGCCGGGACCACGATCGTGGTCCCGGCCCCGACGCACACCTGAGGTCAGTGCTTGAACATGTCCTTCATCTTTTCCTTGGCGTCGCGGGCGTCGCCCTTGGCCTGTTCCGCGCGGCCCTCCGCCGTCAGACGCTCGTTGCCCGTCAGGCGCCCAGCGGTCTCCTTGAGCTTGCCCTTGGCCTGCTCGCCCTTTGCCTCGGCCTTCTGCTCACCAGACACAACTGATCACTCCTCTACGGTGGAAAAGCCTTACGGAACCCGTCTGACCCCCGCGAGCCCTCTGAAACGGGGGGAGGTCGAAAGTTCTGCGGGGCTTCTGCTCCTCCGCGCGGAGCACTCGGATTCCCCATAGGCGCGGTCATAGAAAATCTGTGGTCGCTGAAGTAGACATTGAGGTGTGGTCTGGTTATGGTTTCTCTCGTAGACCAGAGAGACGGAAGGGCCTGGCCGGCGCGGTATCGGAGCCGGCGGATCATGTGGTTGGTTCCTTCGGGGCCCTGGTGCCATAGGCGCCAGGGCCCCTCCGTACGCAATGGGCCGCATCCCGCGGCCTCCCCGACAAGCAGACAAGAGGAGGCATCCATGGAACCGAGCGTGACGGTCTCACCGGACATCGGCGGTGTCCGCGTGATCACCTGCGCCGGCGAGTTCGACCAGGACACCCTGGAACCTCTTCGTCAGGCCATCGCGGAAGCCCTGGCCGACCCGGTGCGCACGATCGTGCTGGACGTCAGCGCGATCACGTTCGCCGACTCCTCCATGCTCAACGAGCTGATCCGCCTGCGGCACGCCGGCCGTCCCCTGGTCCTGGCCGGACCCCTGAACCCGCAGATGGCGCGGCTCTTCGAGCTCACGTCGACGTATCAGATCTTCACCATCGTCGACGGCGTCGACGCGGCGCTGGCCCTGTAGTCGGTCGGCTGTGGGCGCGCGCGCGAGCGTCGCCGCCCCTGTCGGGCTCGATTTTCTTCTCGCGGAGCGCTCGGATTCTTCATCGAGATGATCGCGGAAATCTATGGTGGCTGGAGTAGACATTCGCTGATCGGTTGGCTATGGTTTCGTTCGTAGCCCAGAGAGACAGAAGGGCCCGGCAGAGACGAACTGCCGGGCAGCGGTACAGCAGCACAGCAGTACCTCGGTGAAGGCGTCGGCTGCGGACGCGCGCACCGGGAGGTTCGGCAGTGGGGTTCCAAGCCAGAGCAGACGCACGATGGGCGACGGGGCTGGCTGCCGGAGCAGCGGTGCTACGACAGGCCGCCGCGCAGTTCGCACCACCCGTAGTACGCAGTACGGCAGTACCCGTAAATGATTGATCCCAGAGGGAAGAACGGAGGAGCCGAGCACCATCAGGATCGCCCGGGCCGAAGCATTGAGCCCGGGTACCGCAGGACATCGATAGTGAGGTGGTCTCCGGTCAAGCAACCGCGATCCCCGCAGCCCCGACGGCATTCAGGTCGGGCACGCGGACACAGAAGGCCGGCGCACGATCAGGGCCGGCAGATGGTGTAGCAGTTCCTTCGGGGCCCTGGCGCTATAGGCGCCAGGGCCCCTCCACGCGTTTCCACAGAGAGGTACACATGACAGCAGAAAATCCGACCGGCCCCCTCGGCGGCCACCTGGACGACGACGACTTCCCCGCCTACACCATGGGCCGGGCCGCCGAAATGCTCGGCACCACGCAGGGCTTCCTCCGCGCCATCGGCGAAGCCCGCCTCATCACCCCGCTGCGCTCGGCCGGCGGGCACCGCCGCTACTCCCGCTACCAGCTGCGCATCGCCGCCCGCGCGCGCGAGCTCGTGGACCAGGGCACCCCGATCGAGTCCGCCTGCCGGATCGTGATCCTGGAGGACCAGCTCGAGGAAGCCCAGCGCCTCAACGCCCAGTACCGCGGCGCCGCCGAGTCGGCGAGTTCACCGCCCGCGGTCTGAGACGGACGCGCCGGCCGGCCGGCCGGGCCCGGTGCACCCGTTCCGGCACCGGGCCGCCGAACGTGTCAGGTGCCCTCGTAACCGCTGGAGCGAGCTTGTACCGGCTCCTCCCGGGTCGCTGCCTCCGCACGCATCGCGGGGGAGGAGGCTCCCTGACCCCCCTGACCCCCCTGGCCCGTGCGCCCGGCCGTCAGATGGGGGAGGGTTCCGGTCAGCTCCAGGATGCGGTCCAGGCAGACGGGCCGGTCCACGATGTGCAGCTGCACTCCGGCGACGTCGGTGTGGCGGCGGATCATCAGCAGCGTCGACAGCCCGGTGGAGTCCACCGCGGTGAGGTTCCCGCAGTGCAGGTGCAGGTCCTTCAAGCCCGGGCGGTCCGCCAGGATCCGTACGACGGCGTCGAGGAGGTCGTCGGCGCGCTCGTAGTCGAAGTCGCCGTGCAGTTCGATGCGTACGGTGTCGTCCGCGTCGAGGTACGTCAAACGGAGCGGGCTCGGTGGCAGGGAGTTCATGCGGACGTCCTGGCGGCGGGGAAGGGGGTGCTGGTCAGACAGGCACGGCCGGAGCGGAGGATCGCGCCGGCGCGGGGGAAGTCCTTCAGTTCCCGGCCGAGGAGGTCCAGCACGGGGGGAAGGGACTGGGCGGGGACGCCGCGGGCGGTCAGGATTCCGGCAGTCCACTGGAGGAAGCGGGTGAAGACCTCCTCGTCGTCGATGTAGAGGGCGGTGGTGAGGAACTCCACGATGTGGGAGAGGTCCTCCGCCGTGCGCTCGCGCTGGGTCTCGCTGTAGCCGCGCATCGCCGGATAGGCGTCCTCCATCCCCTCGAACACCGCTCGTACGAGCTGGGGCCGGGTGCGGGCGACCACCGTGTACTCCTGGTCGGCCAGGTGGGGCAGGTCGTCGAGCACCTGGTGGTCCGGCCGGGGGCGGGGCAGCGGATGCAGGGCAAGGTCGCGCGCGGCCGTGCGGGCGTCGGGAGCCCAGTAGTCCGCCTTGAGGAGCCGGGCATATCTTCCGTTGGGGCCGAAGGCGGCGCCCCCGACCAGGACGGGAGTGCCGGCGGCCTGGCAGGCGGTGATCGTGGCGTGCGCGGTGGGCAGCCGGGTGGGGATCGAGCTGGAGAGCGCCACGAGTCCGGTGCCGGTGGCGTGGATGTGGGCGATGAGGTGGGGCGTGGGGACCTGGGCGCCGAGGTAGTCCACGCGCCAGCCCCGCAGCTTCAGCACCTCGGCCAGGAGCCGGGCGGGCAGGGCGTGCCACTCGCCGTCGACGCAGGCCACCGTGACCCGGCCGCGCGTGGGTGTGGTGCGCGCCGCCGGATGCTGGGCTACCGCGGCCACGGCCCGCTCGTTGATCGCGGTCGCCGCGTGCTCCTGGGCGACGCTGATGCGGTTGGCCGCCCATTCCTCGCCGACCCGTCCCTGAACGGGTGCGATCACATCGAGCAGGGCGGCCTCGGCGTCCAGCCCCTCGTCCAGCGCCCTGCGCACCGCCGAGGTCGCGGCCGCTTCGTCACCGCACAGAGCGGCATCCCACAGCTGGCCGGTGAGGAGTCCGAGTGCGGGGGGCCTCATCGTTTCGATGGTCATGCCGTGAACCTGCCCCGCGTGTGTCCGTCCACCGCGCTGAGATGGTGCGAGCGGGGAGCGGAGATCACCACGACGGCCATGTCGTCGTGGCCGCCGGTGCCCACCCACTGGGACGCGAGCATCTGCACCCGCTCCACTACGGCCTCGCCGGGCATGCCCGCGCAGTCCTCCAGGGCCCGGAACAGCCGTTCCTCGCCGAACTGGGTGCCGCCCATCGGACCGCCGCGCGCCTCGGTGATCCCGTCCGTGTAGAGGACGCAGGTCTCGCCCGGCTCCAGCGTCACGTGCACGGTTTCGGCGCTGACCCGGGGGAGCGCGCCGACCAGGGTGCCCTTGGTCCGTGCTTCCTCGACCCGGCCGTCGGAGCGCAGGATCAGCGGTGCGGGGTGGCCGGCGCTGGTCAGTCGCAATCGGACGGTGTTGCCGTCCCGTTGGGCGGAGGCCAGGACCAGGGTGGCGAAGCGGGTGTTGTGGGAGTTGAGCAGCGAGGTGTTCAGCAGGCTCAGGATCCGCTGGTGGTCCTGCGCTATGGGCAGCAGCGCGTGCAGCGTGTTGCGGATCTTCCCGGTCATCACGGCGGCTTCCAGGCCCTTGCCGCACACGTCCCCGAGGACGACGAGCGACCCGTCGCCCTCCGCGGAAGCGGGATGGACGTCGTAGAAGTCGCCGCCGATCCGCTCATGCTCCTTCGAGGGCCGGTAGCCGCCCGCGTACTCCACGCCGGAAACCTGGTGCAGCAACGGCGGCAGCAGGTCGCGCAGCAGGACGTTGGTGATGGAGGTCTGCTCGGCGTAGAGGCGGGCGGCGGACATCGCGGCCCCGGCCCGGGCGGCGAACAGCCGCGCGAACACCTCCTCCTCCGCGCTGAACCCGGTCGTGCCGACCCCGCGCAGCAGGACCAGCGCCCCCGCGGGGACGCCGTGACCGGGCAGGGGGGTGATGACGATGGACCCGACCGTGCCGAACCCGTCGGGGATCAGCCAGGACGGAGCGGTGGCGGGGTCGATCCAGCGGGAGGGGACGGGAGGGAACCCCTGCAGCGCCTCTCCGAGCCCGGGGACCTGGTCGGGATCGGCGGCGATGCGGGACGAGGAGGGCGAGCCGCCGCGCAGGCAGGTCACCACCGGCAGCTCGCGGCCGCGGGAAGGAGCGATGACCAGGGCCGCGTCCGCGAGGTGTTCCGCTGCCATGCTTGCCGTGACGTCCATGCAGCGTTCCAGGTTCAGCGAGGACAGCAGCAGGTTCGACGCCTCGGTCAGGAACGCCGTCCGTTCGCGCTCCACCAGCAGTGCTTCACGGGCGAGGCGGTGGTCCGTGTCGTCGACCAGCCACCACACCACCGTGTCGTCCTCGCGGACCGTCGGATGGGCCTCGTACGTACGGTCGGCCACGGGGCCCTGCACGGTCCCGGCGCCCTCACCGGCCGCCAGCGGCCGGGCCGAGGACAGCCAGGCGGGTACGGCGTCCCTCATGGACGAGCCGGGTCGTGCACGGGGGAAGATCAGACCGGCCGCCTCGTTGACGAACAGAAGGACCGATCGGTCGTCCGTCACGAGCACCGGGTAGGGCGCCTCACCCCACGGGCCGCCGGCCACGGAAGGGTCTGAAATCGCCTCGGTGGTATTCACCAAAAACTGAAGGCCCGCTGCGCGAACCCCTCACCCCATCACTTCGAAGAAGATAGTTGCCGTGCGGCAACTATCCTCCACATGCCCTCCGCGTGACAACCGCGCCCCCCTCCCGCCCCCTTCCCCCACATCATGCACACGGCTCGCGCACAACTTCTCCACCGGTCCCCACCGGCAGCCTCACGCCGGCGGACGACGCCGTCCGGGGGACCGATCCTCCAGCGTCCCGCCTTCCCCGAGAGCCCGTGCCCGCGGACCTACCGGTGTGCCCTGGAGCCTGACAAACGGGCTCCCGGCTGACACAGTGGTGAGATGCCCCGAGCCGTCCACTCCCTCGCCGATGACCAGGCGGTTGTTGACGCCTGCGCCGTGGCGGAGCTGCTCGGCGTCCTGTGGCATCCGATCCTGGAGACCACCGCGGGCCCGGTCCCCCCGTCGCAGCTGCGCGCTCTGACCGTGATCGAACGGCGGTCCGGGATCAACCTGCGCGACCTCGGAGAAGCACTCGGATCGGCCCCGCCCGCGGTCAGCCGTCTGTGCGACCGCCTGGAAGCGGCAGGCCTGCTCCAGCGCTCCCGCGGCAGGACCAACCGGCGGGAAGTCGAGCTGACCCTGAGCCGGAGCGGACACGCCGTCCTGGCGGACACCCGGTCCCTGCGCACGCACAAGGCAGCCGAGGTGCTCCTGCGGATGTCGCCCCGCGACCGGCGCTCCCTGGCCGAAGGCCTCGCCGCGTTCCGCGACGCGGCCGAAGCCCACATCGGGCTCGGCGAAGATCCGGGCAGCGAGGTCACCCTCCCCGATACCGCCTGAGCCCGGCCTTCTCGGCGGGCGGGCGGCCGGGCGGCGCCGGCGTACCGACCGGCATCTACTCACTGGGCGCCCCGGACGCGGTGTCCGCGGCTTCGGCGAAGGCGCGCAGGCCCTCCAGCAAGCACTGGCGCCGATCGGCGGGCATGTCACCCAACACCTGACGCAGTGCCTGGGAGCGCCGCTCGTGCAGCTCGTCGATGGTCTCCTGCCCGTGGCGCGTCAGGACCAGGCCGACCTCACGCCGGTCGTCCGCGCTCCGCCTGCGGTGCAGCAGACCAGCGGCCTCCAGCCGATCGCACAGCCTGCTGGCGGCGGGCGCCTGCGCACCGACCTCCTCGGCGAGGCGGGTCAGGCTGATGCCGGGGCGGTGGCGGGTGGCCGTCAGGGCCCGCAGCTGCAGTACGGACAACCGGGGAGAGCCGGCCCGGGAGGTACGGGCCCAGAGATCGACCAGACCCGTCGCGGCCTGCGCGACCTCCCGCGCCGTGGCGGAAAGCCGGTCCTCGGGTCCCGCGCGGTCCATGGTGGACGTCACTCCCCAATGAGCGGTGCACTCCCTCCACGCCGGACCGCCGGTGGCGGCTCGTCGCACGGAAGGGATACGTCGCGTCTGCCCTCTGAGGCGGGAGTATCCCCCCGAGGCGTCACGACTTCGCCCGCAAGGGGGCTACGACTGCGCCCCGGCCCGGCCGAACCAGTCCAGGCAGGTGACCAGCGCGTCGTCATCGGGGGCATTGTCCCGGTACGCGGCCAACTCCTCCAGGATCGCCCGCGGCACCGCGGCGGCCGGCAGGAGACCGGTCGCCTGGATGGCGCGGGCCAGCGCCCGCTCCCCGTAGGCCACCCCACCCTGGCCCGCAGCCCCGTAGACCCCGTCACTGACGAAGATCAGACGGTCCCCCGGGAGCGCGTCGAAGCGCTGCACGGAGTAGGGCGAGTCCTCGAACATGCCCAGCGGGAGCTGGGCCTCGAAGTGGACCCGCTCCACGGATCTCTCCCGGTAGCGCCACAGCTGCGGCGAGCCGGCGTCCACGACCTCGCCGTGGCCCGTGGACAGCTCCAGGCACAGCAGGAGGGTGGAGACGTACTCCCGGCCCTGGTACTGCGCGAAGACGGCCTGGTCCGCCAGCGCGGCCTGATCGGCGATGCCGACTCCGGCCCTGCGGGCGTTGCGCAGTGCGTTGATGGCGAGGTTGGTCAGGAGCGAGGCCTGGATCCCCTCGCCCATTCCGTTGGTGACGGTCATCGTGAGGGTGTCGGCGGTGGTGGACCAGTCGAAGTTGTCGCCGTGGATGTCGTACGCAGGTTCCAGCTGCGCCCCGATGGCGTACTCCGGGCGGGCGCACGCCCGCCCCGGCAGCAACTGCCACTGCATCTCTGCCGCCAGCGTCAGCCGGCTCGCCCGCCGGGCCCGCAGGTACAGATCGGTGTCCCGCTCCGCGACGACGATCTCGTGGCCCAGCAGCTCCGCGACGTCCGTCAGCTCTCCGACCACCTCGGGCGTGCACAGGTGTTCCGGCATGCGCACCGTGAGGATCCCGAGCCGGTCGCCCCGCACGGTCACGGGCAGGTGGAGGTCCAGGGCGTTGCCCTCGGCCGAGTACTGGCCGTACGGTTCCTGGCTGCCGAAGGCCCGGCCCTCCGGGGTGGCCTGGAGGGGCAGCGGCTCCGCGGTGTCCGGCAGGGCGGTGACCGGCTGCAGGACGCTCAGGCTGTAGTCCGCCATCAGGAGGTGGACTTCGAGGGCCTCGTAGTGCGCGACGAGCGCGGAGCGAACCGTACGGAGCAGGTCGTGCGGTGCGGCGGTGCGCAGCGCGCGTTCCACGGCCAGGAAGTTCGTCATGGCGAGCGTCATTTCTCACGGAGTGGTCGGAAGAGCGGTGTCGCATCGGGAAGGCTGCCCGGCCCGCAAGGTCCTACGCGACGGGCTCGTACTACCGGCTGCCGGCGGATGCCCGCCATCGCCAACCGAAGACCACTGTTCAGAACCTAAAAACTTGCCATAAAGCAACTGTGCCCTGAGACTACCGCCTGCGACCCGCCGCCAGGTCAAGGGCAGGACGGCGAGGACGCCCTCTTTTCCTCCCGGGCCGCAGATACCTCGCTCGGCCCGGGGCGTGATGAAGCCCGTACCTCTGCCTCAGCGGGTGAAGAGGCTCTTGCGGGCGAGCTGTTCGGCCTCCATGGCCCTGATGGCGTCACGGCAGGCGTTGGTGAACTTCCAGAAGTCCGTATTGGTGCTGGTGGCGCGGTTGGCAGCGCCGGAGAAGTTCGCGAAGAGGCTTTGGCGGAGTTCGGTGGTGATCTCCAGCTGGCCGCCGCCTTCACCCGTGAGGGTGCGGTTGCAGATGTTGTCGGGCAGGTCGCCGTTGAGGTCCTCCGGGTTGCCGCCCAGCACCTGGAAGCCTGCGCCGCTCAGCTTCGTGGAGAGGAGCTGACGGAAGCGGGCGTTGAGGCCGCCGACCACGACCGCCTTGGGCTGACCCGCGGCGGCGCCGGCCTGAGCCGCGGTGCAGCCGTGCAGGCTGAGCACGTTGGCGCTGCCGGCGGCCATGGACCGTGCGACCGGGTCGTCGCAGTGCGAGGCGGTGACGTGCAGGTCCGCGTTGTTGGAACTGCGCATGCCTTCGAACATCCAGTAGTCGTACACCGGGGCACTCTGAGCGACGGGTGCGAGTCCGTCGGGGTGGTAGCCGGCTATGGCCAGGCAGAGCTCGGAGGTACCCATCTCGATGCCGCCGCCGTGGATGGCCAGCACACTGGTCAGGCGGGGGAGCGGGGTGACGGTCTTGTCGTTGTCGAAGGCCTCGTGCCGCTTGAACCGGCGGGAGAAGTCCTGACCCTCGACCGCCGTCGTGTAGAGGTCGGAGTTCGAGGCGTAGAGGTCGCCGCCGGCAGCGGCGGCCGGGGTCGTGGTGAGCCCTGTCAGGATCGGGCCACCCGCCACTGCGGCGACCAGGGAGGCGAGGACGGTCCGGCGGCTCGCGCGAATCTGGGACATGCTTGTTCCTTCGGTGTGGTGAGGGGCCGGGTGGCCGATCGGCTCCCGATGAACACCATCCTGTCCGCCCTCAAGCACCCCCGGAAGGGCTGCCGACTGGCACCAAGGTGCAGACACCTTGGTGCCACCCCCGTGGCAACGGTCCTGCGGATTCCCTTCTCCTGCGGAGGGCCCGTGGCGCCCTTCCGCAACGAGCAACCGGCGAACCTCCCCGGTCACAGCACTAGCTGATGAACTTGATCGTCTGTCAGTTGGTGCCGGTCGCACACCTGATGCGCGTTGGCCTTACGCGTTGGCCGGCGAGACCCCCGTTCTCGTCCACAACACCACTCCGGTCACGGACTGCCCGATCCCGATCATGGGTCCGCACCGTCCCCTCGACCTCAAGGGCAAGCCCGGCGACAAGCCGTCCACCCACTTCGAGCTGAACCCGGACGGCAGCTACACCCTCCCTGACGAATGGTAGGCATGGACCTCGCTCTCCAGACTCACCGCGTCGACCGCGTGAGCTTCGACTACGCCCTGGTACTGCACACCGACCAGGGGGCCGAGCTGCGCATCGAAACTCCCGGTACGGTCACGGAACCCGACGGGACGCGGACCACGTTCGATCCCGAGCGACCGGGTGACAGCGCCCCCGTACTGCTGCGGCTGCTCCACGCCACGATTTCGGGCGCGGAGCGCACGGACCGTGGCACGCTCCTCGTCGCTCTCGACAACGGGCTGGAACTCGATGTTCCGCCGCATGACGACTACGAGGCGTGGGAGCTGTCCTTCACCGACGGCCGCAAGGTCGTGTGCATGCCCGGCGGTGAGTCGGCGACGTGGGGTCCGGCGTGACCGTCACGCACGACGCGCCCGCCGCGTGAACCAGGGAGCCCCTGCCGGAACTTCTCCGGCAGGGGCTCCCGCGCGTCCGGTGACGCCGTCCCATGGCCGGCCTTCCCGTGGGTGGCCGCCTCATGGGTAGGTGACGAGGTCGCCGTAGGCCGACAGGAGGCCGGGGAGGTCGCCGGGTTCGCCCCGCAAGGTGCTGTCGAGGAAGGCCAGGCTGGTTGCGGCGACGACGTGCGGGCTCCCGGCGCGGCCGAGGGAACCGACGAGGGAGGGCACAGGAGGCAGGTAGAGGGGGCCGTCCATGAAGGTGAGGTGCGCGGCGCCGGGGATCGTGAGCCGGTAGCTCGTCGCGGTGCTGTGGTCGAGGGCCTCGGAGAGGCGGGGTACGTAGCGGGGATCGGTTGCGGGCGTGATGGCCTGCGTGAGCGCGAGCGTCGGCTGGGAGAGGGAGGGTGAGGTGGCGCCGTGGGGGTAGCCGTCGAGATCGATGACGCCGTCGAACCGTTCGTCCTGCCGGGCCGCCTGCAGTGCGGCGGCGCCGCCCATGGAGTGGCCGGTGACCGCGACCCGGCCGGTGTCCAGACGTCCGGTCAGAGGGTCGCTGATCTCACCTCGGTCCAGCTGGCCGAGCCGGGTGAGGACGAAGCCGAGGTCGGCGGCCCGAATAGCCGTCCATCCGACCGCCAGTTTGTCGTCCTCCGCCCGGTCTCCGGTGGAGGCGGTCTCGGCGTGGATCGTCCGCCCGTCGCCGAGGACGACCGCGGCGGAGTCGTACGGGTGGTCGAGGGCGGCGACCGTATAGCCGTGGCTGGCCAGTTCCTCCGCCCAGGCGGTGTTCTGGGTACGCACTCCGCCCGCCCCGGGAGAGAACAGCACGACGGGGAACCGTTCGCCCCCGTCGGCCACGGGGGCGTCGAAGACCGCGTGGCTGCGGGCCTGCGGGACGCCGTCGACCAGGAAGCCGGGCAAGCCGACCCCGCGGACAAGGGCATCGGAAACGGTGCGCGCCTCGGCCCTGGTACGTCCGAGGTACTGGGCCCGCTCCGCGCCCGCGGGGCTCTCCTGCGCGGGATACCAGAGCTGGACCACGACCGTGCGCCGGTCGTTCGGATCGGGGGTGAAGCTCTCGGGGCGGAGCGGATCGGTCCACTGCACCACGCGGGTGCCGACGGCGAAAGGGCCCGACGGCTCAGGGAACACCGGTACGGGGAAGGCCCAGGCGGCCACCGGCCCCGCGGCGATCACACCGGCACAGGCCACCGACCCCGGGAGCGCCAGCCACCATCGGGCCCGCCACGCAGGCCGGCCGGTGCGGCGCGGCAGCAGCGCGCGGAGGGCGAACGGCAACACGACGGCAGCACCCGCCAGTACCGGCACCATCTGCCAACGGATCCCGACCACGCCCAGCACGATCGCGGCCGGCACGAGAACGGCCCCCGCCCCGATCGTGACGCGGGGCCGGGCGGCGGCCGGAAGCCACCGAGCCACCACGAGTCCGAAGGCGCCCAGCACGGCAAGAAGTTCCACAGGGGACACGTAGAGTCCCGCGATGATCTCGGTCACCCGGCCATCCTCAAGGAGGGCCGCGGACAGCCACATCGGTCCGGAGTCGTCCTCGCGTGCAACCCAAGTCGCAGCCCACGCCATGGTCCTGTGCGACCACGGTCGCATCCAGGTACCCCGCGCCTGGTGGACGCCCCGCGGCTGACGGGCAGACCTGCTCTCGGCAATCGGGTGATGCGCAGCCGCGCTACCCACGTGCGTCACGCCGGGCCTGGCTAGCGTGGACCAGCGACTTCCCTTTCCGTCCCCGAGCCACTGCGGAGCAGGTCCATGACCACCACCCCTCTCACCTCACTGACCGGCAACTACGCCCTCGACCCGGCCCACAGCCAGATCGGGTTCGTGGCCCGTCACGCCATGGTCACCAAGGTCCGCGGCGCGTTCAACGAGTTCGAAGGCGCCGGATACTTCGATGGCGAGGACCCCTCCAAGTCGAACGTGTCCGTCACCATCAAGGCCGCCAGCATCGACACCCGCAACGAGCAGCGCGACGGCCACCTGCGCACCAACGACTTCCTCGACGCGCCGACCTTCCCCGACATCACCTTCGTCTCCACCGGGGTGCAGCAGCTGGACGGCAGCAACTTCCGGCTGACCGGCGACCTCACCATCAAGGACGTCACCCGGCCCCTCGGCATCGACTTCGAGTTCCAGGGCAGCGCCACGGACCCCTACGGCAACCTGCGCGTCGGGTTCGAAGGCTCGGCACCGATCAGCCGCAAGGACTTCGGCATCACCTGGAACGCCGCACTGGAAGGCGGAGGCGTCCTCGTCGGCGACAAGGTGGTGCTGGAGTTCGAGATCTCCGCGATCCGCCAGCCCTGACCTGGGCCCTGCCCTGCGCGCTCGTGGCGCAGCGCGGGCCACTTCCGGCGGGCCGCGGCACGGCGCGGTGAGAGCGGCTGCCGCCGGGATCCGGGGCCCGGGGACGGTGGTCTGAGCGCCGTCGTCGGGGGCTGCCGGGAAGCCTCTTCGTGGCCGTGGCCGCGGGGAGGCGGTCGGGATTCCCGGTGCCGCGCGGATCCCGTGCGGCAGTCGTGGTGCCGGTGGCCGGGGCCGCGTGGGCATCGTTCTCCCGTACGGCCCCTGCCGGGCGGAGCCTCGCTGCAGTCCGGGCTGCGTGCTCCGCTGTCTTCGCGTCTGACCCGCTTCCGGCCGGGCAAACTCCCTCGGCAATAACGATTCTGAGTAGCTGTCAGAGTGCGCTGCTCAGAGCTCGGCGGAATCGGCGAAGGTACGTGGCCGCCACGTGGCGTTCGGCGCGACGGGCGATCGCCCGACGCGTGGTCGAGCCCGTGCTGCTCCTTGCCAGGGCCTGTCGGCCCACTCCCGTCTGCCTCGCGGCGCCCGGTACGAGTTCTCGCCGCACCGGTCGAACGCCGCGAGGCCGCCCTTCGGGCGACGACGGGAGTGTGACGACCGGTCTCAGGCCGCTTGGCCTGCCGGGTGGAAGTTGATGCGTTCGCTGATGACGGGGAAGCCGGCCTTGGCGAAGTTCGCGGCCATGGGGAAGTTGCCCTGGTCCGTTGCTCCGCTGACGAACTCCGCGCCCTGTGCGACGAGGAGGTGGGTGCACTCCGCGAGGAGGTCGTAGGCGTAGCCGAGACCGCGCTGTTCCGGGACGACTCCGATGAAGCCGATGGTCGGGCCGGAGGGGTTGTGGGCCGGGATGTGGATGCCGGCCAGGTTGCCCTCCGGGGTGTGGGCGACCTGCCACCACTCCCGCGGGGAAGGGAACCAGTGGAAGAAGTCGAGTTCCTCCTGGGCGGCCTGGTCGAGGTCCCCCTCCTCGATGGCCTTGAGCGCGTGGGCGTCCAGGGTGGCGCAGTGGATGCGGCGCAACGCGTCGAAGAACACGGTGTCGTCGGGTTCTGCGCTGAAGCGCAGGCGTCCGGGCTGCTCGGGCAGACCTCGCTCCGGGGTCCAGCGGTACAGGAAGCGTTCCACCAGGAGTTCGTACCCGGCGGCTCGTGCGGCGGCGAAGCGTGCCTCGGCGCCGGCCCGCAGGCCGGGCTCGTCACGCCAGCCGCCGGGCACGTTGATCTCCAGTTCGACCTGCCAGGGGGCGGTGCGCAGGAGCTCGGCCCCTGCCTCCTCTTCGCCCTCGGCTACGTCGAACCAGTTGATGTTGGCGGGCTCCGAGTCGTCCGGGCCGCCCCACCACGCGCCGCGTGCGACGACCTCGCCGTCACGCAGGGCGACGCGCTTCCAGTCCGGACGGAACCGGGTACGACGGTGGGCTTCACGGGCGCCCAGGGGGTCGGGGAGTGCGTCGAAGAGATGGGCGTCGCTCGCGGAGAGCGCGCGAATGACCAGATCGGTCATGGTTTCCTCCGGGATACAGGCTGCTGGGAGCGCTCCCGGTCAGAACTGGCGAACCACACCGGGATGGCGGAAAAGGGAGCGCTGGACATTCGTGAACTGCACGGCACTCGCCTCCTTCCGTCCGTCTCAGGGCGTGGAGCCACACCGTAGGTGAAACTCGGCGGGCCCGTCCACGGATTTCCCGGCCAGGCCCATGTCCGAGCGCCACCACCACGGGGTGCGCCACGTCCGGGACCAGCTCGCCACCCGGCCCCGCCTCCTCCACCTGGGCAGTGGTCGTAGCCGGCCAGGGCTCCCGCCTCGGATATCGTGTCTTCTACGGGGTGCCATATCGGATGTGACGCCCCCCACCGGAGGTAGTCAGCGTATGAGCTCAAAGCGCAGCAAGAATCCAGCCCTGCCCGTACTTGACGACGCATTCCGACTCGCGTCGGTCAAGGACGCCGAAGAGTCGACCCGTGACTTGGCGGCGCGGCTGGCCACCACCGAGCTGCGCCGAGCTTCCCACCCCGGCCGGGTCACCTGGGAGCCCATCGATCAGGCCGAGCCCGTACCGGTCCCGCCGACCGTGGTCGATGGTGACGGGGACCTGTGGCTGCGGGACCGGGGCACTGGCACCTGGACCATGCCCGAGTTCAACGCGAAGGAGTTCCCGGCCCGCTGCGGCGAGGTGCTGACGTGGAACGAGCTTGCCAGCGAGTTCGGCCCGCTGACGGCACTGGCCGACGAGCGCCGCATCGGCGGCGGCCGGCGCTGACCGCTCCAGCTCACCGCCGCGGTCGACGATGGCGGTGAGCAGGCAGCTGCCTGCGCCAGGTCCTTGCCGGTCACGGCCGGCGTCCGGTAATCGTCACTGCGGGTTCTGCGGTGGTGACGGCCGGTAGTGGCGCCGGGGGCTCACGTCACCAGGTGCAGCGACGTTCCGGAGATGCCCAGCCGTACGCTCTGGCCCCAGGTCAGCTCCAGCGCATCGCTCTCCATCCCGTCGCCGAAGACCACGATCCGGTCCGACTCCACGGTCAGCTGTAGCCCCTGCCCCCACCCCAGCTCCCCGGCGACCCTCGTCGTACCGGTCGCGGGAGAGGGCCATGCCTCCCGCACGAACCACAGCAGGCGCCGCTCGCAGGGTGCGGGCAGGCCCGCGGAGCTGCCGCGCTCCTGCCACAGGGAACGCAGCCAGCCGGTGGCGCCCGTGCCCGTGCCCACCAGCACCCCGGAGGAGGCCTGGGCCTCACCCGGGCCGTCGTCGCCGTCGGACCCCAGACGGTAGCGGGCGGTCTGGTGACCGTGCGAGCCCAGGTAGATCTCGTTCAGCGCGAGAAGGCGCTGGGTGTCGTCGGCGACGGCCTCGACCATGGTCAGCTCCTCCGCCCGGCCTCCGGCGGCGATCGCCGCACGCAGCAGTGCAGCCGTGTCGGCGCAGCGGTGACGGACCAGGACTCCCGGGTTGCGCCCCGGGTCGGTGTCGATGCCCACGACCGGCTGTCCGCGCAGATACTTCGCGGTATTGGCGACGAGGCCGTCCTGGCCGACCACGACCACCACGTCCTCCGGGGCGAACAGGAAGCGGTCCAGGTCCGCCCGCTCCACCCGGGAGCTGCGCCAGGTGAGCGGCACCGCCGCCGCCACCTCGCGCAGCGCCTGCCGGGTGCGTTCGTGGCGGCGGACCACCTCGTCGATCGACCGGCCCCGGCTGGAGAGGAAGAACGCGGCCTGCCCGTGCGTCCCGTGCCGGGCGAGCAGTTCCTCGTACTCGGTTCTGCGGTGCACGAGCACCGCCCTGGGGGCCAGGCTCACGCGCTCGCGCCGCCTTCCGGGCGTCCGAGCTTGGCGAGGAGCGCGGTGAGGACGTCAGGGGAGAGCGTGATGCTCTCGATCCGCGGCAGGTTCTCCGCCATCCGGGTCACCGCCAGGGCGTGCAGCGTGCCCGGGCCGGCCTCGTCGTGCACGCGCAGCCAGGCCGCCTGAACCTCGGCGCGGGCCGCGCCCGTCTCGCGCGCCGCCTCGGCGTCCGCGCGGGCCAGGCTGACCTTGCGGGACGCCTCGGTCTCGGTGCGGATGCCGTCCGACGCCGCCTTCTCCTCGGCCTCGCGGCGGGCGTTGGTGCCGCGCTGGTCGATCAGCTGCTCCTCGCGCCTGGCCAGTTCGATCTGACTGGCCAGCTCGTTCTCGGCGATGGCGCGCTCACGCTCGACGGCGACGGCCCGCCGTTCATAGGTGGCCCGGTCCGCCTCCTGCTGGATCTGCTCGCGGGCGGGGGTGCGCAGGGCGCGCTCGACCTCGGCCTCGGGGCGGATCGCCACGACCCGCACGGCCACCACATCGATGCCGGTGGCCGGGAGCCTGGGCTCGGCGGCGAGACCGGCGGTGACGCTTCCCCGCACGGAGGCGACGCCGTCCACCAGGGCGACGGCCAGCGGAGTCCGCGCCAGTACGTCCAGCGTGTGCTGCTGCGCGGTCTCGGTGAGGAGCGTGGCGATCTGTTCCAAGGGGGCCCCGCGCCAGCTCCCGGTGTCCGGGTCGACGGAGAAATCGAGCCGGGCCGCGGCTTCGGCCGGGTCACTGATCCGGTAGGTGACGGTGGCCTGCACGGCGACGTCCTGGAAGTCGGCCGTACGGGCGTGGAACGCCATGGCCAACTCCCTGTCGTCGACCGGGACTTCGGACAGCGCCGCCGAGAGCGACCGGTACCAGAAGCTGAGCCCCAGCCCGTCGTGGACGAGTCGGCCCCGCTTGTGGTGGCGGATGTGGGTGGTGGGCGCGGAGCGCAGATGACGCCAGCCGAAGCGCCGGGTGATGTCGGCCATGGAGAACCCCCTTTATTTCGTCAACGCGACGATAACGAGCTGCCTCGATATCGTCAAGAGGACGAAAAGGGGGTGCCGGCCGTTGACGGCCACCGGCCGGCTCGAGGTCGGGCGTGAGGGCAGCCGCATGCAAGCGGGTAACCCGGGCACCCGGTGCGGGAAGCGGCAAACCGCCGTCAACGCAATGGAGTTGGGGGACCCGATGAGGAAAGTGAACAAGTGGCTGGCCCTGCACCCGTGGGTGCAGGGTGTGCTCTTGGCCGTCATCGGTGCGGGGGTGATCCTTCTGATCAACCCGGGACGCTCGCCGCTCGGAGCTCTGCTGCGGGCCGGCTCGGGGGCCGTGGGAGCCACGGTCATGCTGTTGCTGATGCGGCGCAGGGAGCGCCGGTTGGTCAGTGCCGCGACCGAAGAGGACTACGTGTCCCTGGACGACCGTCTGCGCCACGGAGAGGTGCCCGAATCGGAAGAGGGCCGCGCTGCGATGGGACGACTGGTCCGTGATCGCCTGAACCGGTCACGCCACCGGGTCTGGGCCCTCGCCTTCCTCTTCCTGCTGTTCGCATCCATCACGACCCTCGCGGCGACCACGGCCGATGTGCGTCAGGCCGTGGCGCTCGCCCTGCTCGCGACTGCCTTCCTGGCCTGGCTGACGTGGACCAGCATCCACCAGCACCGCCTGCTGGTCCGCATGGACGGCGAACTCCGGGGTGGCGTCGCCTCCGTCCGCCGGTAGACGCACCGTGCGGTGCGGTGCCTGTTGGGAGCGGTGGCGATCGACGGGTGCGGAGCCCGCATCCTTGCTCTTCGCCCCTGTCCGGCCCGTGGATCCGCGTGAGTTGGGGGTAGGCGGGCAGGCATGGCAGCCGAACGCGAACTCCTCACATCCATGCGGGCCGCACGTCAACTGCGCCGCATCCGCTCCCTCTACGCGGCCGGGGCCCTGTTGTGGGCGGCCGCGGCAGGCTGGACCGGGTGGCTGAATCCGGGGAGCCGGCAGATGTGGGTGTGCGCGCTCCTGCTCGTCCTCTTCGGAGTCCTGCTGGCTACGGCAGCCCACCAGCTTCGTCGTCTTCGGCCGGCCAGCCTCCCGGCACACCATGCCGCACCCCGACGATCGGGCGGCCCGCGCCGGGCGAACGCCTGAACCGGCGGTCCGGGTCCGAGGCGGGGCGCACGTGCGCGTGTGCGCGTGCGGGGCGGGCGTACGGTCGTTCCGGCACCGCGCGTGGTGCCGGAACGACCGTACGCGGTGCCGGGACCGCGGTTCTCAGCCGGTGAAGCGGTCCGGGTTGGGGCCGGTCCGTTCGTCGCGGTTGAGCGCGGAGATCTCGCCCATGTCGGCCGCGGCGAGTTCGAAGTCGAAGAGGTCGAAGTTCTCCTCGATGCGCGCGCGGGTCACGGACTTGGGGAAGACGATGTCCCCGCGCTGGAGGTGCCAGCGCAGGGTCACCTGGGCGGCCGACTTGCCGACGCGCTCCGCTATGCGCCGGATGGCCGGGGCGTCGAGCACCTTGCCCTGGGCGATGGGGGACCAGGCCTCGGTGGCGATGCCGTGCTCGGCGCCGTAGGCCCTGACGCCATCCTGGGTGAGGTAGGGGTGTACCTCGATCTGGTTGACGGCGGGTACCACCAGGCTGCCCTCCATCAGCTGCCGCAGGTGGTGGGGCTGGAAGTTGGAGACGCCGATGGCCTTGGCCCGTCCGGAGCGGTAGATCTCCTCCAGGGCCTTCCAGGTCTCCACGAAGTCGCGGCGGGCGGGCAGCGGCCAGTGGATGAGGAACAGGTCGAGGTGGTCGAGGCCCATCGCATCGAGACTGCCGTCGAACGACCGCAGGGTCTCGTCGCGCGTGTGGACGTCGTTGGAGAGCTTGCTGGTCACGAAGACCTCGGCGCGGTCGAGCCCCGAGTCGCGGACCGCCCGGCCGACCTCCTTCTCGTTCCCGTACATCTGCGCCGTGTCGATGTGGCGGTAGCCGACCTCCAGGGCGGCCAGCGTCGTGTCCCGGGTCTCCTCGGGCGGGATCTGGAAGGTGCCGAAGCCCAACTGGGGGATCTTCACTGCATTGTTGAGGGTGATGGCGGGTACTGCGGTCACGTGTGCTCCAGGTGTCGGCGGTGGCATGGGAAACCCGTGCCGGTGTCGGTATCGGCTACGAGGGGAGAGCGGGGGAGGCCGGAGGGGGAGGGGCGCGAGACGGCCGGCTCGATCAGCCGGCGATCCCGCTGAGCTCCGCGTCGGGAGGAAGGATCCGGACGAGCTTGCGATTCGCGAACTCGCGCATGCCGAGATCCGAGAGCTCCCGGCCGTAACCGGACCGCTTGATGCCGCCGAACGGCAGGCCGGGCTGGGTCGAGGTCGGATGGTTGACCCAGACCATGCCGGTCTCGATGCGCTCGGCCACGCGACGGCCCCGTTCCACGTCCGCGCAGAACACGGACCCGCCGAGTCCGTACCGGCTGTCGTTGGCCAGGGCGACGGCCTCGTCCTCGTCGGCGACCCGGTAGACGACCGCGGCGGGCCCGAAGAGCTCCTCGGCGTAGGCGCGCATGCCGGGCTTGACTCCGGTCAGGATCGTGGGTTCGACGAAGGCGCCCGGCCGGTCGATCCGGTGGCCGCCGGTGAGGAGTTCCGCACCCTGCTCCACGGTCTCGCGGATCTGGTCGACGAGGTCCGAGGCTGCCTGCTCGGAGGAGAGGGGTCCCAGGGTGGTCGCCCCGTCGGCGGGGTCGCCCGGCCGCAGGGCCTCGAACGCCTGGCGCAGGCCGGCGGCGAAGTCCTCGTAGACCTCGTCCAGGACGATGAACCGCTTCGCGGCCACGCAGCTCTGCCCGGTGTTCGCCATCCGGCCCGATACGGCGGCGGTGACGGTGCGCTCCAGGTGTTCTCCGTCGAGGACGACGAAGGCGTCGCTGCCACCGAGTTCCAGGAGGCTGGGCTTCATGTTCCGCCCGGCCCGTCCGGCGACCTCGGCCCCCGCCTTCTCGCTGCCGGTCAGGGAGGCTCCGCGGACGATCGGTCCGTCGATCAGGCGCCCGACCTCCTCGTGGCTCACGAAGAGGTTCGTGTAGACGCCCTCGGGGGCGCCCGCGTCGAGGAACAGCGACTCCAGGGCGAGCGCGGACTGCGGGCAGATACCGGCGTGTTTGACCAGCACGGTGTTGCCCAGCACCAGGTTGGGCCCGGCGAAGCGGACCACCTGGTAGAGCGGGAAGTTCCACGGCATCACGCCCATCAGCACGCCGATCGGCTCGGTGACGAGGTACGCCTCGCCCTCGGCGACGTCGAGCGGTTCGGCGGCGGTGAACTCGGGCCCGCGGCGCGCGTAGTACTCGAGGATGGACGCGGCGAGGTCCACCTCTCCGCGTGCCTCGGCTATGAGCTTGCCCATCTCCAGGGTGATGAGCCTGGCCAGCTCCTCCTTGCGCTCCCGCATCAGGTCGGCCGCGCGTCCGACCACGGCCGCACGCTGCGCGATCGGACGTCCACGCCAGGCCTCGTACGCCTCGGCGGCGAGGCCGACCGCGACATCGACCTCCTCACCTTCGACGGCGGGGAACTCGGCGAGGGTCTCTCCGGTGTACGGGTTGACGGTCGCGAACGGGCTCTTGCGCGGGTCGGACATGGGGAACCTCCGGAGGAACAGGTACGGCGTGCGTGTGCGATGAGGTGTGCGGGGCTGTGGAGTGCGGGGGAGCGGGGGGCGAGGGTGTGAGGGGGCGGGGGGGGGGGCGCCCGCCCCCCCCCCCCCCCCCCCCGCCCCCCCCGGGGGCCCCCCCGGCCCCCCCCCCCCCCCCCCCCCGAACACACCCGATAGCACCAGGAGCCCC
>NZ_JBITDL010000009.1:165009-176156 GCF_044454225.1 Streptomyces sp. NPDC051563 | reverse complement strand
GCGGCGGCGGCGCGGGGGGGGGGGGGGGCGCGCCCCCCCGCCCCCCCGCCCCCCCCCCCCCCCCCCCCCCCCCCCCCCCCCCCCCCCCCCTCGGCGGCTCGGGTGGCCTCGACGGCTCAGTGGCTCCGCCGGCCTGCTACCAGCCGGTAGAGCAGCAGGAGCACGACCGAGCCCGCCACGGCTGCGATCCAGGTCGAGAGGTGGAAGAACCCGTTGATCGAATCGACGCCGAAGATGACCTTTCCCAGCCATCCTCCGAGCAGACCGCCGACGATGCCGATGAGGATCGTGATCAGGCAGCCGCCCGGGTCACGGCCCGGGGTGATGGCTTTGGCGATGGCTCCGGCCAGCAGGCCGAGCAGGATCCAGGCGATGATTCCCATGGTGATCTTTCGATGGTGGGCGAACACGGGCACCACTGAACGTGTCCGGAAGAAATGGACTCAAACCTGCTCTTTTGGGATCTCCTTTTGCGCCGTGTCACCGGCGCGACGGAGCTGGACCACCATCGTGTTGCCCACGGCAACGAGTGGCACGGCGATCACCGCGCCGGGGATGCCTGCCGCCAGACCGCCGGCCGCGACGGACAGGATGACGGCCAGCGGGTGCACGCGGACGGCGCGGCCGAGGATGAACGGCTGCAGGACGTGTCCTTCGATCTGCTGCACCGCCAGGACGATGAGGAGCACCGCGAGTGCGGTGACCGGCCCGCAGGTCACCAGCGCGACGAGGACTGCGAGCGCTCCTGAGGCCACGGCGCCCGCAAGGGGGACGAACGCGCACAGGAAGACCAGGGCCGCCAGGGGTACCGCCAGCGGGACGTCCAGGAAGTACAGGCCGAGTCCGATGAACAGGCCGTCGATGAAGGCCACGGCCACGGTGCCGCGCACGTAGGCGGTCAGGGTGCGCCACGCGTGGGGGGCCGCCGCCGCGACGGCGGGCCTCCCCGCGGCAGGGACCAGGCCGAGCACCCAGCGCCATACGCGGGGGCCGTCATGAACCAGGAACAGCGTGGAGAAGGCCGTCAGCAGGGCCCCGGTCAGGAACTCCGCCACGAAGGTGGCGCCCTGCAGGCCGGTCGTGGCGAGCTTCGCGGCGTTGGCGCCCACTGCGTCGCTGAGGCTCTGCGCGGCCTGCTCGACCTGCTCGTCCGTCACGTGCAGGGGGCTGTGCAAGGCCCAGGAACGCAGCTGGTGGATGCCCTCCTGGAGACGGGCCGCGACATCGTCGGAGTTGGCGACGACCTGCCAGACGACGAACCAGCCGATCAACGTGACCATCGCGAATCCGGCCACGATGACGAGGGCGGTGCCGGGGCCGCGGTGAAGGCCGGCGCGTTCCAGGCGGCACACGGCGGGGCGGAGCAGGGCCGTGGCGAAGAGGGCGACGACGAACGCGAAGGCCACCAGTTGCACGGTGGCCACCACGCGCACCAGGAGCCATAGGGCGGCGGCGAGGACGACCAGCCGCCAGGCCGCCTCGGCGCCGACCCGTACGCCCCAGGGGATGACGGAACTCGGATCGGGTGCGGCGCGGCCGTGCGCAGGCTCCCTCTGCCCGGTCCTGTGCCCGGTCCGGTGTTCGGGGGGCGCCGCGTACTGTTCCGTGTCCAAGGGGGATCCTCACTGGGTGCTCGCGTGATGTGCGGTTACCCGTGGGCCCCTGCCCCGGCCCGGGCGGCCGAGGGGAGCCGATGGTCCCGGACCGGGGGGACTTCGGTAGGCAGGACCGGCGGTGTGGCCGTGGAGGAGTGCGGCCCGCTCGTAGGGGCTGTCGGGCTTGTCGCGCCTGTTCCAGGACATACGGCAGGCAGCCGAAGCGACCGGGAGGGCGTGGCAGTCGCCGTGGGCGGGGCTCTGGGGGCCGCTTTCGGGGCGTGGCGGATTCGGCGTACCCCCGAAAGCGACCGTGAGGACGACGGCGGCTACTAGGGTCCGGACGCGGGGACCGCAGTCAGTTGCCGACCGGGGGAACAGGGGCGGGGCCGCCGGGCCGGAATCGCTCCACTCCCACGATGTGCCGCACCTTGACCGGGCGCACGATCACCGAGACGCGCTGTTCACCCGGCATGATCCACTCGTAGCGCTCCGTGCCCAGGTACTTGCGGGCCAGCCGGTCCATTCGGTCGTGCGCCTCCCGGCCTTCGATGAAGCGGGCCACCACGCCGCTGATCTGTACTCGGTCGAAGGGATCGGTGGCGTCCGCATGCGAGAGATAGACGCGGGGGTCGAGGCGGAGGTTCTCCTCCTTCACCCGCCCCGCCGAGGTGGTGAACGTGAGCTCCCCCGCGCCCTCCAGATCCACCCACATCGGGCTGACCTGCGGTGCTCCGTCGGCGAACACGGTGCCGACGTACCAGATGTTGGGGGCTTGCAGCCGGGCTCGGACGACATCGTCGAATGTCACAGCAGTCATCCTGCGAAGCTAGCAACGATGCACTGGGCGATGGCTCCAACTGAAGGAACCCGCCCCCCGGCAGCGATGTCCTGGCCGCCACCGCCGGGCTTCGTGCGCCTGGGTTCGGAGTGATGACCCGCACCTTTGTTCTGCGGGGATCGTTCGGCTTGGCCCTTGAGCGAGGGGGTATCCGGGGGGCGATCGATCAATGCCACGGTGTGCCAGGAGAGTGCCACGATGACGGATGACGCCTACTTCTTCCTCGTAATGACCACGGAAGGCTGGCAGGGAACGCCGCTGGCTCTCGTCGGAGACCTGGAGTGTCTGGAGACCTCGGCTGTTCAGGCCTGGTTGGCGGCACAGGGGGTGAGTGCCGATTCGCCGGCTGTCCGCGTGGTGCCTCCGGAGCAGAGCGCACTCATTCCCGACGGTGCCGAGCGGCTCCCGGTGCCGCTGAGCGAGGAGGAGCTCGAGCGGCTCCGCCGTGCGGCGGCCACGGACCACGTGGCGAGCGTCGAGGAGGAACTGCTGACGTTCCGAGAGGGTGAGGACAACAGGGACGCCCTGTTGCGACGAGCGCTCGCCGCCGGCGTGCCGGCCCACCGGATCATCGAGCTCTCCGGAGTCGATCCGACCGCGCTGTCGTCTGCCTCCCGGGCCTGACATTCCGCGTCCGCCCCCTCGCCGTCCGCCCCCTCGCCGTCCGCCCCGTCGTCGTCGGCTCCGGGGACGGCTGATCCTGGTCGGAGCCACTGCAGGGAGCATCGCGGCCCTCGGCGGCCGGGTACCGGTCCCGAGACCGCGGGGTGCCCGGGTGGCTCCGCTTCAGCGGTGGGTCCGCAGGCCGCCCAGGATGAGGTCGGCGATGTGGTGGGCGTGGGCGCGGATGGCGGTGGAGGAGTCGGGCGGGTGGCCGAGGCGGGTGCTCAGCGCCGGGCTGACCCAGGGTGCGGTGCCGCCTGAGGTGATCATGAAGTAGACCGCGGGCAGGGGAACGTCCTTGAGGGTGCCGTCGGCGACGAGTTGGGCATACAGGGGCGCGAAGCGGTCGATGGTGGGCTGGATGTGGCGGGTCCACAGGTGGGTGACGCGGTCGGAGTCGTGGGTGGCTTCGGAGGTGACCAGCCGGAGCAGGTCCGGCTGGTGTGCCGCGGCCTGGATGAAGTCGACGATCATGTTGTGGAGGCGGTCGAGCGGCGGGCCGGCCGGGTCGTCGGCGCGGTCGAGTGCCTCGGTCAGGCGTACGCAGGCGTCGTCGACGGCTGCCTTCCACAGGGCCTCTTTGGAGCCGTACCGCTTGGTGAGCATGTTGTGGCTGACGTTGAGCTCCGCGTTGAGGGATCGCAGCGATACCCCCTCGAATCCGTGACGCGAGAAGGCCGTGAGCGCGGCGTGGAGGACTTCGCCTTCGGGGACCAGGCGCCGGGTCTTGAAGGCGTTTTCGGCTGGGGCGTGCTGCATGGGGTCAGGCTATCCGGCGCGCTTGCCGGCCTGGCGGGCCTCCTGCGTCGTGGGCGGTGCATCACGCCGCTGGGGTGTGCCCGGCGGGGCGGGTTCACGGGTTGGGCCGGTGGGCGTCGAGGGAATGGATGTAGGCGCGCGTGAGGGCGAGGTTCTCGGTGATGAGAGCTGCCCGGCGTGCGGGCCGGCTCTGCCACCGGTATCCGAGGCCGACGACGGGGCGCAGCCCGGCCAGGGCGGACTGGAGCGGACGTGCGGGAAGCGGCCGGTCCGGGGAGTCGGCGTGGAACCGGGTCACGAGCGCACGGAGCAGGGGACGGCCCACGGCTGCCGACAGCTTCACCTGGGCCTGCAGGGTTTCGGCTACGGCCTCGATCGTCTGGTGGGTGAGGACGTCGGCCTCGGGAGCAGCCGGTGACAGGCTCCGTCCGTCGAGCTGACGGTCGGCCTCGGCGGCCGCGCCCGGACCCGTCAGGTGTGCCACGAGGTGGGGTTCGATTCCCATCAGGTGCGCGATGTGCTGCCAGTACCGGTAGAGGACTGCCAGCTCGGCTTCGGTCCAGGTGTAGCCGATCATGGCCTCGGCCCGGAACGAGGTGTGGGTGAAGGCCAGCCAGGTGCGCAGGAGATCAGCCTGGTTGATCGGTGATCCGTGCACTGCCGGGTCGTAGCCGTTCGCGAGGGCGGCCAGACGGGCCCGGGCATGCACCAGACGCACGTGAGCGGTGGCGATGTAGCCGGGCTTCCCCGGGTGCAGTGCGCCGGGGAGCAGGGCGGAGTTGACCCACAGGCCCGTCGCGTCCAAACGGGTCCCCGCGGTGTTCACGAGGGAGCCGGTGGCTGCCAAGGCGGCCGCGATCGAGGGGCACCGGTAGACCTTGACGAGCGACCCGGCCGACAGGGCGATCGCGTGAACCCATCCGGGATGGATGAACCAGGCTCGGGACCCGCGGTCGAGTACGTCCGGATCGAGGTGCGCGGGCGGATGCTCAAGGTCGTGCAGGAACGCGGCCAGGGCCGGTGAAGGCCGGGTCAGTTCCCGTGCCCCGTGAGCCAGGCCGCGCCGGAGATCGTCCCGGGACTGCTTTCCCCCGTTCCGCAGTTCTTCCACCAGGTCATCCGCCAGGCGATCGGCCACTCCCTGGGCGCGGGTGACCCAGTGCGGGACGTGATCCTTGGAGTCAGTGCTCTCGGGCATGACGAACCCACCCCCATCAAGAGTTGACGAGTGTCAACTCAACGAGTGTGAGGCACCCTTGCCCGGCCGGACAAGAGGCCGCGCACCGGCAGCCTGCACGCGTCGAGCCCGCCCGGCAGAAATGCCGGGCGGGCTCGGGAAATCGCGGAGGGGCGGTCCCTGCGACGGCTCTGGATTACCAGGCGGCCTTGCAGTTGAGGAGCTTGGTGGTATTCACTGCCCGGTCGCAGGCGTAGGCCGTCACATTGGCCTTGTTTGAGAACGTCCAGGTTTTGGTCCCGTTGGCGACCGCGACGACGTTGGACTTGCGGGCCCAGATGCCGTCCTTGTATTCGTCGTACTGGAGCGCCAGCACGGCCTCCACCCCGTCACCTGCCACCAGGTCCTTGGCCGTCGAGCTGGTGAACTTGCCGTCGTAGAGGTTCGAACCGCCACCCTTGGGGTTGTTCGAGTCGGCCGTCCCCGAGTAGTGGTACTCGTAGGTGCCGCTGATCTGGCTCTTGCTGCTCTGGGAGGTGGCGCTGAAGCCGAAGGTCGTAGCGCTTGCCGTACCGGCGAATCCCAGGACGACGGCCGAGGACAGGGCCGCCGCGCCGAGCGCGATCCGCTTACCGGAAACCCGAATGTTCCGCTTGAATTCCATGATTTCTCCCTTTGGCATATCCGTTTGGCTCAGGAGAAGCATCAACCGGTCCCGGCGCCCGGAAAAGACTCAATGAACGACAGCAACCGCTCATGAACGGTTGCTCTCAACCACCGGTGTGCCAGAGCCTTTCCGGCACCGCCGCACCCGGGGGAGCGCGAGTAACTCCCGCATATCTCCGCGACGAACAGAAGAGAGACGGGCCCCAGCGCTGTCCGGCCGACCCGCCTTCCGCGCGGGCGCGCTCCACCTATGTGTCCAGTGGCCCTGCCCCACGCCCACCACTGATGCCGCCCGCACGGGGAACGAACGGTGGTGCGTGACACCAAGCGTTCAGGACCACTTGCTCTCAGCCGGCACACCTTCCGAGGGGTGCCGGGCAGCGGTGATGCTTCTGCCACAGCGGGTGAACATCGGGTGACAGCACCACGCGGGCCACGAAACAGCGGGCCGCCCATCCGATGCCATGCCCCCGGTGTGCGGCTGCTCGGTTCGGCCATCGCCGCAACACCGTTCCGCCACCTGCTGCGCACGCCGTGATCCCGCTGGCGTGCGGCAACCCCCTCACCCCTTCGGCACGGCACTGCCCACCGGCAGGCGAAAAGGACCATGATGCAGCGTTCCGTCACACCTCGTACGTTCCTCGCCCTCTCCGCCTCCGCGGCAGCGGCGGTCGCCGTACTCGGCGGCGCGATGCCGGCCGTCGCCTCGTCGGGAGCGGGCACGGCAGCGGTCTCCGCATCGGCGGTCGCCGGAAAGGATCGCGGCAGCCTCGGCCAAGGCCCCGAGGTACCGGTGCCCTCGGCCCTGCGCGGCGGGGTCGGCACCTTCGCCCTGAACAGTGCGCAGGAGAGTTCCCCGAGGCTGACGAGGAGCCAGGTCATATCCCGCGCCGCCGGGTGGGTCGGGAAGGGAATCCCCTACAACCAGTCGAGCAGCTACCAGGGGTACCGGACCGATTGCTCCGGCTATGCCTCGATGGCCTGGGAGCTCAGCTCCTCCCTCGACACCACGAGCTTCGTGCCGCGAGGGGTCGCCTCGTGGATCAGCAAGAGCGCCCTGAAGCCCGGTGACGCGATGCTCAACGACGCCGCCGGCAACTCCGGGCACATCGTGATCTTCCACCGCTGGACCGACTCCTCGCAGACCTCGTACCTGGCCTACGAGTTCACCGGCAGCGGAGTCCACCACCGCAAGGTCCCCTACCCCTACTTCGCCGGGAGCGGCACCTACAGGCCGGTCCACAACGACAGCGTGGTCGACGATCCCACGACTCCGCCGGAGCCGCCCCTGGAGGAGGAGGTCGTGGACCTCCCGGTGGTACAGGCACGGACGGCGAGCGGTGACTTCAACGGCGACGGGAAGGCCGATATCGCCGGCATCGATGCCAACAACAACCTCAAGCTGTACGTCGGCAACGGCGCGGGCACCGTCAGCGGCGGCACCAACATGCTCGGCAGCACTGGCCTGTGGAAGAACTTCGGATCGATCACCGCCGGTGATTTCAACGGCGACGGGCGGACCGATATCGCGGGCATCGATGCCAACAACAACCTCAAGCTGTACGTCGGCAACGGCGCGGGCACCGTCAGCGGCGGCACCAACATGCTCGGCAGCACCGGCCTGTGGAAGGGCTTCAAGGGCATCGCCTCGGCCGACTTCAACGGCGACGGGAAGCGCGACATCGCCGGCATCGACGCCAACGACAACGCCAAGCTGTACGTCGGCAACGGCGCGGGCACCGTCAGCGGCGGCACCAACATGCTCGGCAGCACCGGCCTGTGGGCCTACTTCCGCTCCTTCATGGCCGCCGACTTCAACAACGACGGGAAGGTCGACGCGGCCGGCATCGACGCCAACGACAACATGAAGCTCTACGTCGGCAACGGCTCCGGAACCGTCAGCGGCGGCACCGACATGCTCGGCAGCACCGGCCTCTGGTCCGGCTTCTAACCGGCGCCGACCAGGCCGACCGCCGAGGAACACACCCGGACGGCGACCGGGAAGAAGCAGGCCACGCCCGGCACCCGGAGCCGAAAGGGCGCCGGCACCCCTGACCGGCGTGCGGTCCGGCGGAACATCCGGCGCGGTCGATCCGGTCTCCGGCGAGGTCCGCTCGGCGACCTGCACGCAACGCCGTCGGCTCGAAAGGAAGGCAGCGAGGTCACCACCGGCCTCGCTGCCTCCGGTGGCCGACGGCCCTTCCCCGGCCCACACCGCAGAGCCCCCGGGGGCGCTGCTCGACAAAGCGAAAGGAATCCCGTGACCAAGAAGGCCTTCTCCTCCCATCCGGCCCGGAAGTCGCCCAACCGACCGCATCCGGCCCTTCACCCTCACCCCCACCCTCACCCACTCGGTCCGGCCGTGCGCGAACCCGGCACGCGGCGGTCCGCCCTGGGGCGGGACTCGATGAGGAAGCTGTTCAGCGCGGGCACGAGAGCGCTCGCCACCACCGTGGTCGCGCTCATGGCCGCCACCGCGATGACGCCGGTGGCCAGCGCCGACATCCCGGCGGTCCCCAGCCAGCAGTGCGGTTACGCGGGCACCGGTGAGGCCAAGTTCGGTCCGATGGTGCCCATCACCAACAACCTCCAGGTCGGACCCAACAACTGGAACGCCCGGGACAACCAGGGCGGCGGCCTCTGCATCAACACCGATGGCGACCACAAGTTCACCGTCAGCGGGAGCAACATCTCCGCCGACAAGTCCGGGCAAGTGGCCCAGTGGGGGCCACAGGCCTACCCCTCGTTCGAGACGCGCCGACCGTACCCGGACCTCCCCGCGACCATCGACAGCCTCGCCGACCTCAGCTCCACGTTCCACACGCGGGGCGCCGCCGACAGCGAGTACAACACCTCGTACGACCTCTGGTTCGATCCCGCACAGGGCAACTGCGCCGTGCCGACCGACCCTTCGCACGCGAACACCACCGTTGAACTCATGATCTGGCTCAACGACGTCGGCGGCAACCACCCCCCGGCCGGCAGCCTGCAACCGGGGACCCTGACCGTCGGCGGCCACACCTTCGAGGTCTGGAAGGGCGTCGGCGGGGCCGGAACCGTCGATGTGAGCTTCCGGTCGACCGACCGGACGCTCACCGCCGTCGACGATTTCAGCCTCAAGCCGTTCCTGCAGGAGAGCATCCGCCGGGGCTGGCTCACCGGCAGCCACTACCTCTGCACGGTGGACGCGGGATTCGAGATCTGGCGCAACGGCAACGGCCTGGCCGCCGACTGGTACGAACTGCACCTCGCGAAGCAGCCGCCGGTCGTCCTGGCCGACCGCGCCTACGCGATGACCGACGCCGCGCACAGCCCGCCGTGCCCCGGAGGAGCCGGATACACCAACGACCCCGCTCGCGGACCCGTCGCCACCTTCAACGGCACCGGCCAGTTCTGCGCCGTCGACGGCGCCGGCACCCCCTCGGTGGATGCGACCAAGGACTTCTCGGTCGCTGCGTGGGTGAAGCCGGACTCGGTGGACGGCACGCTGAACATCACGGCTCTGAGTCAGGACGGCGTGCAGGGCAGTGCGTTCTACCTCGGAGTGAACGCCGCCGACAAGAAGTGGATCTTCCAGCGCCCGGGCTCGGACGAAGCGGGTCCGACGGCGTGGGCGGGGGTCAAGTCGGACGGCCCGGCGACCACCGCGTGGACGCATCTCACCGCGACGTACCAGGCGAGCACCAAGAAGATGACCCTGTACGTCAACGGCGTCGCGCAGAGCGCCACCGCCACCGCCCCCACCCCCTGGACCCGCGGCAACGGTCTGGTCATCGGACGCGGCACGTGGGCCGGCGCCTCCGCCGACCTGTTCCCCGGCCGGGTCAGCGGTGTCAGCAGCTGGATCCACACCCTCAGCCCGGGCGAGGCCAGTACGGCCTATTCCCAGAGCCTCCCCTCCCAGCCCGGCGCGGGCGACACTTCGTACACCATGGCCGACGCCGCCCACAGCCCCTCGTGCCCCGGGGGAGTGAGCTACGTCAACGACCCGAACCGCGGCAACGTCGCCAAGTTCGACGGCGGCGCACAGTACTGCGCTCTTACCAGCCCTTCGGTGGATGCGACCAAGGACTTCTCGGTCGCTGCGTGGGTGAAGCCGGACTCGGTGGACGGCACGCTGAACATCACGGCTCTGAGTCAGGACGGCGTGCAGGGCAGTGCGTTCTACCTCGGAGTGAACGCCGCCGACAAGAAGTGGATCTTCCAGCGCCCGGGCTCGGACGAAGCGGGTCCGACGGCGTGGGCGGGGGTCAAGTCGGACGGCCCGGCGACCACCGCGTGGACGCATCTCACCGCGACGTACCAGGCGAGCACCAAGAAGATGACCCTGTACGTCAACGGCGTCGCGCAGAGCGCCACCGCCACCGCCATCACCCCCTGGACCGGCGCCGGCAAGGGGCTCACCATCGGCCGTGCCAAGTGGGCGGGCGGCCCGGGAGACAAGTTCCCCGGCCTCGTGAGCTACGTGCGCACCTGGACGCACACGCTCTCCGGCACCGAAGCGGGTGCTGCGTACGCGCAGAGCCCGACCTCCGGAAGCAGCGCGGCCCTGTTCACCGAGGACTTCTCGGGCGCCAGCGAAGGGCACCCCGGCGCGGCCGACGGCCTGATCACCAACGAGTACGCCTCGTGGCCCGGCAACGCGGGCGACCCGGCCCGGGTCCTGTCCAAGGCCTGGGACCTCACCAGCGGCTCCCTCTTCCGCAAGACCGGCACCGACGCCGCGGGGAACGCTAACAAGCTGGGTTCACCGGGCAGCATCAACAACGACGAGCCCAACGCCACGTCGAGCGGCCCTGCGAGCAACGGCGTCGGGACCGCCACCGACTCCGCCATCTTCCGGATGAAGTCCAAGCGCACGGACTTCGGTGACGTGCGGATCGACGCGAAGTTCCGCGACGACGGACTGATCGGCGACTCGGTGTCCGACGGCACCAACGGCTGCGCGGAGTGCGACGGCATCCACATGTGGCTCCGCTACAAGGACGCCGACAACCTGTACTTCGCCTCGCTCAACCGGCGTGACAACACCATGGTGATCAAGAAGAAGGTCACGACCGGGTCCAGCTCCGCGAACATCGAACTCAGCTCGTCGGCGGCCTACAACGTGCCCTGGGGCCAGTGGCAGAACTTCACGGTCACGGTCAAGAACACCGGTGCGAACCAGGTGACCATCACGGTCTCCAAGGACGGCCACCTCCTCCTCACCGGAGTCGACAACGGCGCGGGCGGCGTTCCCGCCTACACCGCCCCCGGAGCGATCGGCGTCCGCGCCGACCACGCCGACTTCGTGATGGACGACATCGTCGTCAGTCCCTACTGACGCACGGCCACGGTCCCGTGACCGGGTGGTCGCGCGTGATGCGGCGGGGGGGGGGGGGGGGGGGGGGCGGGGGGGGGGGGGGGGGGGCCCGGCCGCGGGGGGGGGGGCGGGGGTGGCGGGCGC